>JARIBV010000011.1 GCA_029257335.1 Faecousia sp. | reverse complement strand
AAAACCTTTTGGAAGAGGAAATTGACAAATATGTCAAAAATTCTTTTTTAAATTGTTATTTTATAGACAAAAATTACATAGTGTGCTACTATAATGGAGGTTCAAAGAAAGAGAGGGATGTGGTATGCAAGAAGTGTTTTTAGGGGAGGCAATCAAACGACGCCGACTGGAGTTGGGCCTTACGCAGGAACAACTCAGTCGGGGGATTTGTGAACCAATCACAGTCTCTCGATTGGAAAATGGAAGACAGACCCCGTCTCGCAATCGCATCCAGGCATTGCTTGCACGGTTGGGCATGCCTACGGACCGCTACTATGCGTTTCTCAGTAAGAAGGAACTGGATGTGGAGGAACTGTGCAGTCGGATTGCAACCTGCAATATACAGTTTCTCAATGCGATAGATGCAGACCGTCAGTATATCCGGGACAAAGGGTTGCGGATGCATCAGGAATTGAAAACCCTGGTTCCTGAAGACGATGTACTCGTTCGTCAGCTTATTATACGTTCTCAGGTGATTCTTGGGCAAGAGGATGGTCCATATACTTACGCGGAACAGAGGAAAAAGCTGATGGAAGCAATTCGATTGACCTCTCCTTCCTTTAACATAGAAGAAATTGGCACCGGGTTATATACGATAGACGAAATAAAAATTATCAATCAGCTGGCTTTAATCCATGTTCATGCAGGGGAGCACATGGATGCGATTGAAATTTTCAGCCAGTTGTATAAGTATATCTGCCGGCATTTTTATAACACTCCTCAGATCAAAGCATATCTGGGGATCATTGCCTGCAATTATGCCAATGAATTGTATGCTATAGGACAGTACAAAAAGGCACTTGAGATTGCAGAGGAAGGCAGGAAAATTTGTATCAATTATGGAGGTCATCAGGCGCTTCCTGAATTAGTGGCGGTGGAGGCAAAATGCTTCCACTTTTTACAGGACGAAGAGAAAAGTCTCCACTTATTCTATCAGGCCTACTATTTGCTCAATGCCTTTGGAAACAACAGGGCTCTGGAAAGGCTTAAAAAAGATGCGCAAGAGCTCCTGAATATAAGAATGGATGATCTGCCCCATGGTGCGGGAAATCTTGATGCTGCTTGTGCGGATGAAGGCAGCTAAGATCGATAAGGGGATGCAGACGAAAAGTTGGACTGAATACCATCCTTGAAAGGGATAAATCATGTATTCAGAAGAGCAGTATCGTAAAGCACTCGAAATGTATGAAGAAACCAAATCGGTAACAAAAAGGACATGCCCTTATAATATAGAATGAGAACGGGCATGGCGGGTTAGTCCAAGAAAATGTCCGCAACCCCTTCCCAATCTTTACCGCCATGGAATGCACCAGCTGAATGCAGAATGAAATAAACACGACCCGACACCGAAATTGGTGCCGGGTCAATTTTATACGCTATTATGTTTACATACTCTTTAGTGCTTGACTATTCCAGTGGCTGCTGTAAACCACCGTATCTTACTTGGTATGCTGCTAGGTTTGACGGTGATGTTTAAACTACTAAGTTACAAAATTTGAGTTACTCCATCTTTTTTGTCCATTCGAAGTACTATTGCGCTGTCCTTCAAGATCGGAGGGATCTCGTGGGTAATCAGAATCACAATTTTTTCAGACGCTGTCCTGCGAATCATTTTTGCAAGGATTTCCTTTGAGTCCGGGTCGATCTCTGCAAATGGCTCGTCTAGGATCAGAACATCTGACTTCTGGCCCATGAGTAACGAAAGAAGAATTTTTTTCTTTTCGCCGCCCGACAGAGAGCCAGTCAGCGACTTTTCACCAACAGGAAGTGTTCGGATCCGGTCAATCTGCTTCAATACCCCAAAATCTGCAGCTATTTCTTCCGAAAGTGTAGTATTTTTGTCGAGGATTAGATCTATGATGTCGCCATCAAAGATCTGGAGGTTTTGCGGTAGTACCTTAATGACGGCCTCACCGGTGCAGATTCCAGCATCGTCTCCCAAAAGATTTGTGAGGAGCCTTACAAATGTGGATTTTCCAATGCCGTTTTCGCCAGTCAATAAATAACAGGTATGCTTTTTGAATTCATAGTCCAACATGAATCTCTGAGGGCTATCCGGATAAGCATATTCCACTTGCCGCAATGCAACCCCGTCTGCCCCAGCCGGTCTTCTCTGTGCGGATGTAAAATCATACTGCAGAAACACCTCCACCGGCTCTATTGCATCGATTTGCTCAAAGGCAGCGTCAAATTGTGCTTTATTCGCCTTCAATTTAATAAACCCATTGACACTACCGCTGATGGCCTCCTTCATAGCCATAAACGCCAGATAGGCACCAATGGTGCTTTGTCGGTTGCGAATAAGATGATAAAACAGGAAAATGACCGCAATATTCAAAATCGCATCGGATAAGTCCAACAGCATGGAGATGTGAAGTGAATTTACTCCTGCCATTTTAATATTTGCTTTGGCATAGGCACTGCTTTCTTCTTTATGCTTTTGCTCTGCCCTGGGTAGAAGAAACAGCAGTCGAATATTTTCATAAGCGTGATGAAGCCCTGTTAGCACCGAGAAATAGCGGCTTTGAGCCTCATAGCTTTCCTTAGAAACCTTATTCAGAAGCATACTGCCCCGGTGCATTACAAAATAATTCAGGAGCAGTTGCACAAGCAAAACAAGTAAAAGCCAACCAGAAATGCCTGTAATATAGGAAAGTCCCAAGGCAATACCGATGGGATATACAACTAATGTCTCAATAAAACAGTATGCAGCGTCGTTGATATCCTCAATGCAGGAGGTCATGGCCGTTTCGATATCTCCATAGGAACTGCGATTAAATTCCACATAATTTTTTCGGAAGATGATGCGAAAAAAATCGTTTCTGAACCGATCTCCCACTACTTCCTCGTGCCTAACAGCAATATAGCGTTCCAGATTCGTAAACACTACAGATAGCAACAGAATCACGATATATCCGGCAACAAGTGCTAAATTTACCTCCGCCTTTTCAGGTTGCAACAATCCGTCCACCATCTTCTGGGTAAATACAGGGACAATATACATAAAAATTGTGTTGCTGAATACTAGAAAAAACATAAATGCTGTTAGCAGTTTGGCATAGGAAAACATCTTAAGAACAAATCGGGATCTTGCTCTCGACTTTGTACTAGCACTCATTGATAATAAAACATCCTTTCAAAGCCGTGTCCCATATAATGGTGTAAATTGAAAAAACAAAAAATGAGCCAAAAGCTAATCCTTCAGGTATAATGTAAGCGACGAAACCAACATTTCCGAAGGAGGATAAGCAAATGGCTCAGTTACATCTTACACTATCTCAGGAAGAAATTATACTGCATTTAAGTAAAAACCGTAAAAAACTTTTCGGAAGCTTCTGGAGGACAGCTTGAACAGCATCTAAAAAGGGGGGAATAATTTTAAATCGTATACGTGTAGCGAGAATTGCGTAGTATAAATAGCATATTACGGCATCCCACCTGCACGTATAATATATAACACACAAATCATATATAAATGTATTAAGATGAGATTACACATCGTACATGGATTATAAGTTGTACGATATTGTTATGATATCTTAAAAATGATAGAAAAACAATATCGCTTCCAGATAATTATTTCGAACACAAAACGACTAGTCGATATTTTGGTACTCTCCAAATTGCAAAAAGCAGAAATTTTACTCAGACATACGGAAACAGTAAAAACGCTCTGCCACAGAATCGTAGATACCATAGCAGAGCGTTTCAGTTTTTTATCCAATCAGCTCCAAGAGAACTTTGGATGCCAGAAGACCCAGGACAAGCAGCATCACGGGCCGGACGATCTTACTTCCGTTTTTAATGGTGAGACCGGCTCCGATATAGTGGCCGGCAATGGAAAACACCGCAGCAATGAGGCCGATGGGAACCAGAACCTTTCCTGCCATGAGAGAGGTAAACAGACTGCCAAGGTTGGAGGCCAAATTCACCAGCTTTACATTGCCGGAAGCGGTACGGATATCCATTTTGGCAAGATTGCAATAGACCAGAACAAGGAAGGTTCCGGTGCCCGGTCCGTAAAAGCCGTCATATATGCCGATCAGCAGAGAAAATCCCCAGACAATACTTTTCTGAAGAGAGGTAGAGATCTCCTGTCGCTGCTCGGGGAAGGTTTTCTGGCGCATGAGCACCACAGCCACCAGAGGCAGCACCACCAGCAACAGATACTTGAGGTATCGTTCTTCCAGCATCAGCTGCAGCCGGGTTCCAAAGTGAGAACCCACCAGGGCCAGAACAATGGAAGGAACCGCCAGAGCCCAGTCCACACAGCGGTTTTTTACAAACCGAAATGCAGAAGCGGCGGTGCCGATACAGGAAGAGAGCTTATTGGTTCCCAGGGCAAAGTGAGCAGGCAGGCCCGCCAAGAGATACACAGGCACGGAGATGATTCCACCGCCGCCTCCAATGGCATCTACAAAAGAGGCACAAAACACTCCAAAACCAATGAGAAGTACGGCCCAGATGGAGTAGTCGCAGATTGTCACAGAGGAAACCTCCCAATCAAGTTATTATAATTCTTTTAGCACATCCACGGATGCAATCCCATAGTGGGAGAAAAGCGCCAAAGCAGCAGAGCCGATTTTTTCCCCGGAGACCGCAATGGGAATGGCAGGGGGACAGGCCACCGTGGGAGCACCGCAGATCCGACCCAGGGCCGCCTGCGCAGGAACGATTTCATGAGGAGCAAAGAAGGACTCCCGGATGGAGCGAACCGCCGGACCCTTTGCCAAAGGAAGGCTCTGGCGGGGAAGAGAAGGGGACTGGTTCTGTCCCAGGATTTCCACAAGGTGCCACAGCTCCTGTGGAGTATTTTCCGGTGTCAGCATGAGTACCAGGGATTCGGAGTCTGCATATTCACATTCCATGCCGTTGGCTCTCAGAATTCCGGCCATTTGGATGCCGCTGAGATTGGAAGAGGCAGAAATGGTGAGCCGCAGAGGATCGGTTGGCTCTACCTGCCAGCCGTTGCTCCGAAGGTCCCTGCGCACATCCTCCAACAGGGCTGCGGTCTCATGCAGCTTTTCTTTGTAGCCGTCAGCCAAATAGCGGTTGCACAGATCCAGGGAGGCCATAATGAGATAGGAGGGGCTGGTGGAGCCAAAGAGCGCCATAGCGCTTTTTAATTGGGCATCCATAGCGCCAGGGGCATTTTTTCCCAGATGCAGATAAGCACCGCCGGTCAGCACCGGAAGGGTCTTGTGGGCAGAATCGCAGCACAGATCGGCCCCCAGGTCCAGCGGATGCTGACTGGACGGCAAAAACCGCAGGTAGGCTCCATGGGCGTTGTCTACCATCAATATGGTTCCGTACCGATGGCAAATGTTGGCCAGAGCGGGAATCTCTGCCATCCCCCCCAAATAGTCCGGGCTGGTGATATACACCGCCGCAGGAGGGCGCGGCAGGGCTTTCAGGGTTTCTTCCAGAGCAGAGGGAGATATGGGGCAGCCGCACACAGAGCGGTGCTCCCCCTCCGGCCAAAGCCACTGCACCTGAAGATCCAGAAGGGCGGCTCCATAGACGAAGGCTTTGTGGACATTTCGGGCTGCCACGATGAGGGGATCGGCACTCTCAGACCGGCAGGTGAGGGCCAGATACAGCATGGCCCGAATGCACTGACTGGAGCCTTCTGCGGAATAGACGGTTTTTCTGGACCCGAAGAGATCGGAAGCATTCTGCTCACTTGCGGCAATGATGCCCTCTGCTTCATACAAAGCATCGGCACCCTGGACCTCTGTGAGGTCAAAGACCTCACAGCCCAGAGGACCGATCCCTTTGTGGCCCGGCATATGAAACCGGGTGATTCCGGCTTTTTGGTACTGGCGCAGAAAATCCCAAATAGGTGTATTCATGGCTTAGCCCTCTTTTTCTGCCTCCTCAGCAACCTTCATCATAATGGCACATTCGATCCGCTTGCGGAAAAGCTCACAGCCCGGCTCGTACACGCCCCGGATGGAGCCGGTGGCGTGGTAGGCATTGGCAGCACATCCGCCGGAGCAGTAGAGCTTTGCCCAGCAGTCGGCACATTCGGGACGGGCATAGGCATTGCAGCTGCGGAACTCTTCCCGCAGAGCAGTATTGGTGACACCGTTCCACACATCCCCCAGCTTGTAAGCTTCTTCACCTACAAACTGATGGCAGGGATAGAGATCCCCCCAGGGAGTTACGGCCATGTATTCCGTGCCGGAACCGCAGCCGGAGATTCTCTTGTATACACAGGGACCGCCGGTGAGATCCAGCATATAGTGATAGAAGGTAATGGGTTTGCCCTCTTTTTTCCGGCGGATCATGTCCTTAGCCAGGATCTCATACTGCTCCTTGACGATTTCCAGATCCTCGGGGGTGAGAGCGGCAGGATCGTCGGGCGCACAGACCACGGGCTCCATGCTGAGCTCTGTGAAGCCCAGATCTGCCATGTGGAAAACATCCTTGGTAAATTCCGGATTTGCGTGGGTAAAGGTGCCGCGCATATAGTATTCTTGATTGCCTCTGGCTTCCACCATCTTTTGGAATTTGGGCACGATGCGGTCGTAGCTGCCCTTTCCGGCGTAGTCCACACGGGTACGGTCGTGGATTTCCTTCCGGCCGTCCAGAGATAGGACCACATTGCTCATTTCACGGTTGGCAAACTCAATCACCTCGTCATCAATGAGCATCCCGTTTGTGGTAAGGGTGAAGCGGAAATTTTTCCCACGCTCTTTTTCCACGCTGCGGGCATAGGCAACCAACTGTTTGACCACATCCCAGTTCATAAGAGGCTCGCCGCCGAAGAAGTCCACCTCCAAATTTCTGCGGCTGCCGGAATGGTCCATAAGGAAGTCCAGGGCCTGCTTGCCCACTTCAAAGCTCATGATGGCACGCTCACCGTGATATTTGCCCTGGCTTGCGAAGCAGTAGGAGCAGTTGAGGTTGCAGGTATGGGCCACATGGAGGCACAGAGCCTTGACCACATCGCCGGAACGGGCTTTAAAGGTGCCGGCCATGTCTGCAAAGGTATCGGGGGTGAAAAGCTTGCCGGCCTTGGCCAGGGCATCAATATCATCGATGCATTCCCGCAGCTCAGGCTCGGTCACATCCTCCCGATGGGCATATTTTTCCAGCATAGCGGACACAATTTCATCAGCCGAATGCTCCTGAAACATGGCGATCATATCATAAGTCACTTCATCCACCACATGGATGGAGCCGGAGCAGCTGTCCAGCACGATATTATAGCCATTGAGTTTATACTGATGTACCATAAAAGTTCCTCCAATTTGCGAAATCATGCGAAATCAAAACATAAAAAAGTGCCACCTGAAACGGTGGCACCTTCTGGGTTAAAATTGCTTACTTCTTGGTGTTTTCACACTTCTGGTTGGCAACACCGCAGCTGGTCTTGCAAGCAGACTGGCAAGAGGTCTGGCACTCACCGCAACCGCCGTTCTTTGCGCTCTCACACAGGTTACGAGTTTCAAGAGTCTTAATCTTTTCCATCATTAAATCTCCAATCCATAGTATAGTTTGGCATTTTATAGCTCCAATGGGACCAAGATCCCGTCTAAACAAATGAATTTTACCATACCCAGGGACGATTGTCAATACAAAGGGGGCTTTTATTAGAGTGGTTGATTTTGTCGGTAATAAAAACTCAGTATTTTTTGAAACAACGGTTGCTATTTTCGCTGTATTTGGTATACTGCTAATATAATCTTGCTACAAAAGGAGAATCATAATGAGAGGCATTCCGTCTTTAATCACTGATGTCCGTAAAGCAGTATTTACCGAGGTTGCTCGTTTGAGCTATTCCGGTGCTGATTATCATCAAGCGGAGGATCTTCCGTATGTGATTGTACCGGGGGATCAGCCAAGACACAGAGAATCCATTTTTCTGGAGCGGGCGATTACCGGTGAGCGGGTCCGCTTGGCTATGGGGCTTGGGGTCCGTACCATTCAGA
>JARIBV010000120.1 GCA_029257335.1 Faecousia sp. | reverse complement strand
TGTCCTGGTTGCGGTGAAGTCTCTTACTCTGAACCAACGGCGAGTGTAAACTCTGTTGCTGGCAGCCTCATTCTTGGTGTTTCGACATTCATTAAGTAATAAATAGTCAAATAATGACTATTATTGAAAGGAGAAATTAAAATGAAAAATCTTTTTGGAAGAAAACTCATCTGCATGTCTCTCTGTTTTATCCTCCTGTTTGGGGCAATTCCGCTTGTAAGTGCGGCAACCGCATTTACTGATGTTGCTGAGGGGTCTTGGTATTCCGAGGCTGTGGACTATGTGTTCGAAAACAAGCTCATGAACGGAACATCTGAAACGAAGTTCAGCCCCAAGAATTCCATGACTCGTGCAATGTTTGTAACTGTTGTATACAGAATTGCGGGTTGCCCCGAGTACAATGAAAAGTCCCCATTTACAGATCTGAAAGAGGACAGCTGGTATGAGGATGCCGTCCATTGGGGGTATGAGACCGGCGTGATTAAGGGCACTTCTGACGATACATTTACCCCTAACGGTGAAATCACAAGATCCCAGATTGTTGTGTTCCTCTGGCGTTATGCTGAGAGCCTGGGTCATGATGTGTGGAAGTTTATTGATCTGTCTGAGTATCTGGATGAAAGAAGTCTTAGTGATAACTGGGTGGCTTTCTCATGGGCAGTAGACGCGGGTATTATCAATGGCATCACAGATACTGTAAATGATGTTACAGGCCTATGGTTACGACCTTCTTTTACAGCAACTAGAGCTCAGTGTGCTACAATCATTCAGAGGTTCATTGAATGGGAATGTGCTACTGATGTTGAAGATAAACAGCAGTAATAATTAAATATTTATACCCCATCCGGTTAAATCGGATGGGGTATTTTATTGGGCGCTTTAGCAAATAAAAATGAGGCTGTCAAACCCCACTTCGGTCTGGCAGCCTCATTTTGTTATTTTACAGGAATCTCTTCCAAAACCGTTCCGCTCAGTTCCTTTATGGTAAATACCTTGTTCTCGTATACCATATAGCTGTGGCTCCCATCCTTGGGAATGGACACGCTTCCGGGATTCAGAGTCAAAATGCCGTTCACCCACATTGCCTTTTTTACATGGGTATGGCCATAGAGGAACACGGTCCCCTGTTCCAAAGGAGGCAGGTTCTCCGGATTCTTCAGATGCCCGTGGGTGGCATAGATGGTAAGTCCGGGCTCCGGGGAAATCATGGCGTACTCAGCCATACAGGGAAAGGGCAGAACCATCTGGTCTACCTCTGCTTCACAGTTTCCCCGAACCGCCAGGATCTTTTCCTTGATCCCGGAGAGCATGGGAATGACCTGCTTGGGGGCATAGTCCCTGGGCAGATCATTGCGGGGACCATGATACAGCAAATCTCCCAGCAGCAACACCCGATCCGGCTTTTCTTCTTCAATCCGCTCCATGAGCTTTCCGCAATAGTAGGCAGAGCCATGGATATCCGATGCAATCAAAAGTTTCATAGCAATTACCCCAACAGATCATAAATTTTCGGCATCCACTCGCTGATGGGAAGGTGCTGGGGACACTGGGATTCACAGACACCGCAGCCGATGCAGGCATCTGCGCCGTTGCGTCCCTCCACGGCCTCCGTGTATTTCTTTTTTCCACCGGAAATGGACATATTGGTTCTGCATTCATTGTAGGCAGTGAAAATCTGTGGAATGGGAATCTGGTTCAGACACACATTGCAATAATTGCAGCCGGTGCAGGCAACGGTGGCATGGCTTCTTAGAATCTCTTCTGCCTGCGCAATCCAGGACTGCTCCTGCCGGGTCAGCATGCCGGGTCTGGCCCGTTTTGCAAACTCCATATTCTGTCTGACCTGCTCCATATCGCTCATCCCTGACAGAACCACAGACACTTCCGGGCGATCCCAGAGGAAATCCAGGCCCATCTCCACAGGGCTTTTGCCGCTTTGGCCCAGAATTTTTTCCACATTTTCCGGGACACTGGCCAGATAGCCGCCCCGCAGAGGCTCCATGATGACCACACCCAACCCCTTGGAGGCCGCATATTCCAGTCCCTCAATACCGGCCTGATGGTTCCGATCCATATAATTCAGCTGAATCTGGCAGAAGTCCCACTGGTCCCATGCATCCACCATGGTCTTGAAGGCCTCTATGGAATCATGGAAGGAAAATCCGATATTTCTCACCTTTCCTGCCTTCTTTGCCGCCAGCAGATGCTTTAACACATCGCAGGGCAAAATCGTCTGGTTCCAGCGCTCCAGATCCAGAGAGTGAAGCAGGTAGAAGTCCAGATGATCGGTCTGAAGCTTTTGCAGCTGTTCCTCCAGAAGTGCGTCAAAGTCCTCCGGCTTTTCAATCTTCCACACAGGGCACTTTGTGGCCAGGTTCACCTTTTCCCGGTAGCCGTCCTTCAGTGCCAGAGCCGTAATATGCTCGCTTTCCCCCTCGTGGTACATGTAGGCAGTGTCCACATAGTTGAGTCCGTTGTCAATGGCCCAGCGGACAATGCGAATGGCCTCGTCCAGATCCACCTTGTCCCCATCCATGGGAAGCCGCATCATGCCAAAGCCCAAGGGAAACACCTTGGCGTCTGCTTTTCCAAAATTCCGATATTCCATATGATTCCTCCTAAAGCCGAAAGTTGGCCCGTTTATTGTAGCATAGACCCCTATCTTTTGCAATCACAGCCTTCTTCCATTGCTCTGCCTGTATACACAAAGAGCCGCTTTTGCCTATGCAAAAGCGGCTCCGTTGCAATCAAAAATAAATCAGTCCTGTTCCCAGTTGTGCCAGACGTTCTGCACATCGTCATCATCTTCAAAGATGTCCAGCATCTTCTCCATGTTGACCTTGTCCTCTTCCTTTTCCAGCTTCTGATAGTTCTGGGGAACCATCTCCAGCTGAGCGGAAGCGAACTTGTAGCCCTTGGCGGTCATGGCATCGGCTACCGCGTTGAAGTCCTCGGTGGAGGTATAAATGGTGAAGCACTCCCCTTCAGACTCAAAGTCGTCAGCGCCGCAGTCCATTGCGTCCATCATGACGGCATCCTCTTCGTAGTCGCCCTCTTCGTTATCGATGACCATGACACCCTTGCGGTCAAAGCTCCAGGCCACGCAGCCGGAAGCGCCCATGTTTCCGCCGTATTTATCAAAATGATGACGCATGGAGCCGGCGGTACGGTTGCGGTTGTCGGTCATGGTCTCGACGATGACGGCCACGCCGCCGGGGCCGTATCCTTCATAGGTGATGGCTTCGTAGCTGTCGCCCGCACCGGCACCGGCAGCCTTTTC
>JARIBV010000083.1 GCA_029257335.1 Faecousia sp. | reverse complement strand
ACACCACAACCCGAGCACAAGGCGCTGCGGTCCTGATGCGCTATAGCAAGTAAGCATTAAAAAGTTCCCGGAGGGAAAGCCTCCGGGAACCCATAGAAAGAACGGATGCTGCCTCACACAGTGCTGTGGGGCAGCATGTGCTCGCTCTATTAGGCGCCATGGAGAGGAAACGGGTACTGTCTTGTTTTGCAAGACAGTACCCGTCCTTTCTTTATGGAGTACAATATAAATCAGTCCTGTACATCCGGCTCTACCTGAATATCTAGCCCCAACTCCTGGGGTAGGAATCGGGGGCAGACATTTTCGGAGGAGGTAATGACGGAGGCTGCCAGATAGGAACCGATTTCGATGGATTCCGCTAAGGTTTTTCCGTAAGTCAGACCGATGGACACGCCGGCGCAGAAGGCATCCCCGGCACCGGTGGTATCTTTTACCTGCACATTTCTGGCAGGGCAGATGCCCTTCCCGCCGTGCAAATCTGCATAGACCGCACCATCTGCACCCAGGGTAACAACCATTGCAGGGATATGGGCCCGCATGACCTTGGCGCTGAGAATATCCCGAAGCTCCTCCCTGGTTTTTCCGGAATAGTCGTCTGCGAACAGAATTCCGGCCTCCTGAATATTACAGATGAAGCAGTCGAATTTCTGAAGAAAGTCCCGCCGCTGGGCAGCAATGGACATGTTGGAAACAAGTGCATATAGCTTTGTGTGGTGCTGCTCCGCCAGATCCAGAACCTTTTTCACAATTTCTTTGTCCAGATCGATTTCAATAATGACAGAGTCTGCGCCGGAAAAAATCTCGTCGCCTTTTTCTTCCAAAAGATCCACCAGGGGCATCATGTTGGGCCGCTTGGAGATGGAGCCTGCAACATCTCCGCTGTTGTCGAAGATTGCCAGCCAGGTGCCCATGCCGTCGGGGATGGTGAGGACATAATCTGTATTGACCTTGTGATTTTTCAGCTTGTGGATCACATCTGCGCCCATGGGGGAGTCATCCACAATGCCTACATAGGTGGGACGAAGCTCAATGTTGGCAATGTCTTCTACCACATTTCGTGCAACGCCGCCGTGAATATACTCAATACGGCCCACATTGCGGCCTGTGGGAATATAGGAATCCATGGGAAATCCCTTAATATCCACAAAAGATGCACCAATGACTACAATACCCATACTTATTCTCCTTGAATGTGCAGTTTTCTATCTATCATACTATAATTTTTCAGAAAAGCAAGAAGTTTAAACTCTTGCCCGCAGCTGCCAGAAAGCTACGGCACTGGCGGCAGCCACATTGAGGGAGTCCACATGATGGGACATGGGGATTTTTGCGGTATAGTCGCAGGCATCAATGGCGGCCTGACACAGCCCGGTCCCCTCTGTTCCCAATAAGATGGCCAGTTTTTCCTCGGCCACCAGGGCCGGGTCTTCAATGCTCACGGAGCGATCGGTCAGTGCCATGGCAACCGTTTTAAACCCAAGCCCTTTCAGCTGCTCCATTCCCGTTTGCGGCCATTGAGGCAGGACTGTCCAGGGAACCTGAAAGACCGTACCCATGCTGACCCGGACCGCCCGGCGATACAGAGGGTCACAGCAGGTGGAGGTGACCAGCACGGCATCCACAGACAGTGCCGCGGCAGAACGGAAAATCGCTCCCACATTGGTGGCATCTACAATGTTTTCCAGCACGGCAATCCGCTTGGCTCCTGCGCAGACTTCCTCCACAGTGGGAAGTGCAGGCCGGCGCATGGCACACAGAAAGCCCCGGCTCATCTGGTACCCTGTAAGAGCTTCCAGCAGAGCGCTGTCAGCAGTATAGACCGGAACCTCGGGACACCGCTCCAGAATCCCGCGTCCCTGGCCTTGCAGGTGCTTGTGCTCCATAAGCAGAGAAACAGGCTGGTATCCTGCATCCAGGGCGGTTCCGATGACCTTGAGGCTTTCCGCAATAAAAAGTCCTTTTTCCGGTTCCAGCTTACTGCGAAGCTGGGCGTTTGTCAGCTTTGTATATACCTCCAGCTCCGGCATGGAGAGATCCTGAATTTCAATAATCGTAGACATAAGGTTCTCCTTTAAATCGTCATCTTCTTTATTATATCGGATATCCTGCATCTTCGCAAGAGGGGAGAAGTGTGGGCAGAAGATATGGGGGATTCCTGGCCATAGGATCTGATAATATATGAAAAATGTCTAAAAAATGACGATAAATATGGCGAAATGCACCATTATTTCTTAGAGTATTGACTTTTTCTTACATAATTCATTATAATTACAGGGTTAGAAGTATGGACAGATGGGCCGCAGATGCGGCCAAAGAGAAAGAACAGGAGGCATCAAAGCGCTATGAGACAGGCTGTACGATTGCGTCAGGGACTTGGAGGCTCCAGTCGGGGAACGGATATGACCCAGGGAAATATTACCAGGCATATTCTCTCCTTTGCCTTGCCGCTTCTCATCGGAAATCTTTTTCAGCAGCTTTACAACATGGTGGACACCTGGGTGGTGGGAAACTATGTCAGCAACGAGGCCTTTTCTGCGGTGGGAACCGTAGGCCCCATCACAAACATGCTCATCGGTTTCTTTACGGGACTTGCTTCAGGGGCCGGTGTGGTAATCAGCCAGTACTATGGTGCAGGACGAAAGCAGGAGGTACGAAATACGGTTCATACCTCTATCACCATGACATTGATTTTGAGCGTGGTCTTTACCGGACTTGGAATTTTTATGGTGCCCTATGTGCTGGATATGATCAATATGCCTTCTGAGGTTATTCCGGAGGCCACAACCTATCTTTCCATCTATTTCGCCGGTATTTCCGGCCTTATGATCTATAATATGGGTGCAGGCATTCTGAGAGCCGTGGGAGATTCAAAGCGTCCGTTTTATTTCCTGGTGGTCTGTGCCATCCTCAATACGGTTTTGGATCTGGTTTTTGTGCTGGTATTCCGAATGGGCGTCGCCGGTGTGGCTTGGGCAACGATTTTGTCTCAGTTCGTATCTGCGATCCTTGTGGTTCTGACGTTGTATCGCTCGGATGAATGTATTCAGGTGCGGCTGCGGGAGCTGAAGCTCCATATGCAAATTCTGAAGAAAATCATTCTCGTAGGCATTCCTGCCGCACTGCAAATGGCTCTGACCGCCTTTTCCAATATCTTTGTGCAGTCCTATATCAATCATTTTGGTGCAGACTGCATGTCGGGGTGGACAGCCTACAATAAAGTGGATGCCCTGCTGCTGATGCCCATGCAGTCCATTTCTCTGGCAGCAACCACATTTGTGGGACAGAATTTAGGCAAAAAGCAGGTGGACAGAGCGAAAAAGGGCGTTTCGGCAGCAATGCGGGCTTCTGTGGTGATTACGCTGGTTCTTATGGTTCCTGTCGTGATATTTGCCCCCGGAATTGTGGCATTTTTCAATAATAAAGGAGAAGTGGTGGAATTTGGAAGTCTGTTCCTGCGCTGGCTGTCTCCCTTCTATGTGCTGTGCTGTGTCAACCAGGTCTATGCCTGTGCCCTTCGGGGGGCGGGAAACAGTAAGGCAGCCATGATTATTATGCTGTCCTCCTTTGTGGCATTCCGCCAGGTATATTTGTTTATTATGTCCAGAGTTTGCAATGAAATCATTCCCATTGCCATGAGCTATCCCGCCGGGTGGCTGGTGTGCAGCGTCCTTTGCGCCATCTATTACCACCATGTCCGTCTGGATAAAACCAGGCTGGTGGAGGATGTACCGGCTCAATCCTGCTAAATGGAATACCGCTGTCCTGCCTTGCGCAGGACAGCATTTTTTTGCGGCAAATGACATAAACTGTGGGATTTGCGGAGTTCCTATCCCCCCACCCCGCTTGTGTGTGGAAATGTGGTCTGCTAGAATAGCCAAAGATAAAATAAAGGAGGATGTTATAATGAAAAAAATTTTGTGTCTGATGCTGGCTGTACTGCTTGTAAGTACAGCCTTTGTTGGGTGCGGCAAAAAAGAGGAAAACAAGCAACAAAACACACAGCCTTCTGTTGAAACCACAACAGGCGTAACGGAAGAGCAGACCACACAAAGCAGCCAGATGGAGGAAACAGAAGGATCCGGCTATCGGGTTGAGACGCTGAAGCTGGCCGGCGGCACAGACTGGGGCGCCCCCAATCCCTTCCTCAATATGTCCCGCGGACCCGGCCAGGCCAAGATGCGCCTGGTTTTTGGCAGCCTGTTGGAAAAAAATGAGATAGAGGATGTGTCCTGGCTGGCGGAAACCTGGTCCAGAGAAGGAAATGATTATACCTTCACGCTCTTTGCCGACGCAAAATTCCACGATGGTACCCCCCTTACCACAGAGGATGTGGCATTCACTCTGGACTATTGCAAGGCACATCCGCCTGTAACCAACACCCTGGGAGCAGGTGACAAGTTTATTGTGGACCACTATACCATTGTAGATGAGAGAACCATTACCATTACAGTTGCAAAGCCCACGGCAGATACCCTGTCCAATCTGGGCAGTTTTGTAATCCTGCCCAAGCATATCTGGGAAACCGTAGAAGATCCCTATACCTACACAGGGGACGGCTACCTTGTAGGCAGCGGTGCCTATATGTGCACTTCCTACGACGGCGCTACCGGCAGCTATGAGTTTACCGCATTTCCCGATTGGTGCAACGGACAGCAGGCAGCTCAGCGAGTTCTCTTTGTCCCCGTAAGCGATGCACTGCTGGCCTTTGAAAACGGCGAAATCGATATTACTTCCATGCCTGCGGATTTGGAAGATACATACAGGGCCAATCCTTCCATTGGATTTGTGGAAAAGACCAATGATTCGGGCTACAAGCTTCTGATCAATTTTGAAAAATGCCCCCAGTTTTTGGACTTGGAGCTGCGTAAGGCAATCTATTGGGCGTTAGACCGCCAGAGCATTGTGGACAATGTATTCCGTGGAAATGGCAGCGTAGGCAGTGCAGGCTATGTGCCGGAGGGAAGCCAGTTCTACAATGAAAATGTGGTGAAATATGCCTATGACCCGGAAAAAGCCAAAGAGGCTCTGAGCACACTTGGTGCAGAAGTGACCCTGCTCATTTCTGACGGGGCCAAAGACATCAGCATTGCCGAAATCGTAAAGAATAATCTGGAGGCCGCCGGCATGAAGGTACAGGTAGAGTCCTTTGACTCTGCAACCAGAGATGATCGGGTCAACAGCGGCGAGTACGAATTTGCCATTGTGGGCAACGGCGGCTGGGGAAACAACCCTCCCACCTATATGCGGACGATATTTTCAGATGTTTCTAAAAACAAGGGTGGAAACCCCCACAGCATGGGCCCCATCGGGTACAGCAATGAGGCAATTACAAAGCTCGCTGAGGATCAGATGTACGAGCTGGACTTTGAAGCAAGAAAGCAGATGTTTAAAGATCTGGAGCTGTTAGTTAGCCAGGAAATTCCTGTCATCATCCTTGCCAACGAGTCCTCTTACTCCATGTTCAACAAGGAGTATTATGACGGCTGGATGAAGACCTATTCCTATCAGCAGACAGAGCAGAATCGTATGTCCTATATGGCAAGATAGGAACAATAGAATTTGTATTTTCAGTACGAGTGAAGGGAGGTGGATGCGATGAAACGAAGAATTCTGGTTTTGCTGTTGTCTTTTGTGGTGATTTATCTGTTTAATTTTTCGATCCCCAGAATGATGCCGGGTGACCCTTTTTCCTATACCTCTGCGGATGCTTCGGAAAATGTGGATGTGGAAATGAGCAAGGAACAAAAAGAATATATGCGTGCCTATTATGGCCTGGATCAGTCCTTGTTTACCCAGCTGAAAAATACCATAAAAGCCAACCTTCAGGGAGACTTCGGTCAGAGCATCCACTA
>JARIBV010000012.1 GCA_029257335.1 Faecousia sp. | reverse complement strand
TATGGTAAGAGAGGTAAACTTAGTTTATCACAAGGACTTTGAATATCCCGAAATTTTACAGGATATAGTGAAATGTTATAATGCAACAGTAAACGGTTTAACAAAAGTATAATACAAATTATAAAATAAAAATCCGAACCAATATCATTGGTTCGGATTATATTGCTTTGGTGCGGATGACAGGACTTGAACCTGCATGTCTTGGACATTAGAGCCTAAATCTAACGTGTCTGCCAATTCCACCACGCCCGCCTATGAAGTTGTCCCTCTAAATTTTACACGGCGAGAGGACCGAGGCGGGGCTTACAGCCTGATCCGCAGTGTGTAAAAACAGGCGCACCTGCTTTTTCCAAAATACGAGGCAACTGCCACAGAAACGATTTCTTCCGGCTGATTGTACCCGGGATCGCAGCAAGCCCGTATCATGGGCAGGTTCATCGGAACCTGCCCATTCATTTTACCACACCCTAGGGGTTGTTGTCAACTTCCGGTTCTCCCAAATTCCCCGCCATAATGGAATGCACCCGGTCTCCGATTTCCTTTGTAGTGCCGGGAAACTCCTCGGGCCGGAGGACCTCCAGCAAGTCCAGCTTCACACAGGTGCGCCGGCCATGGAAGAAATTCCGGAATCCGGCTTCCGTGTTCTGAACGGTGCAAACCACAATGGGCACCTTAGCCCGCTGTGCGATCTTAAAAACGCCGTTGCGCAGAGGCTGCAAGTGGCCGGTACGGCTGGTATATCCTTCCGGAAACACTGCGATGCTGGCCCTGTCCTCCTTCACCAGAGAAATACAATTCAGGATCGTCTTCAGGGCCTCCCGATCATTTTCCCGATTCAGAAGCTGGCACTGGGTCTGATGCATCAGCTTATTGACAAACGGCATGGATTTGTTTTCCTGCTTTGAAATAAATGCCAGCTGACTGTTCTTTGCATGGGCAATCAATACCACCGGGTCCAGGAGACTTAAATGGTTGCAAACCAGCATAAACCTACCTTCCTTCGGCAGCTTTTCCATGCCGGTGGTATGGACCTTTACATGGAGAAACGACAGTGCAAAGTCGGCGCAGAGATTTAACACCTTCCGATCACGGGAGTTTTCTACCGGAGGGGTATTCAGGTCAATTCGGGCACACCACAAATACAACACACCCAAAAGCAGCAAAATCTGCGCACACCAAAACCCAAGGAAAAACACCGGAATCTGCCATATCCACTGAAGGCTCTCAAACGAGCCCAGCCCATAGGTAAGGCCCAGAGATCCCGCCGCAGAAAGTACCCGGATTACATTCATCAACAATCAAACGCACCTCTCAAAGCAACCGGGGTCAATTACCCCGGGAAAGAATATACCAATTATAACAAAATACCAAAAAAATGCAATAGGGGCTGCGGCGATTCCCTTTGGAATCCCCTATCCGCCGATTTTCCCCATTTTAGCCCGTCTTTGCTGGCTACGGATTACCACATAGACCATCATAATCACCGTAATGGCATAAGGGATCATGGCAGTCAGATTTGAATTGGCGTATTCCTGGAGTCGATAGCCCAACGCATCAAAAAACCGAACATCAACGCTGCAAGATAGACCTTGCCGGGGTTGGCCGCGCCAAAAATCACGCAGGCAAAGGCCACATAACCACGGCTATTGCTCATTCCCTCAGAGAACATGGTGACATCTCCCAGCGCAAGCTGCGCTCCTGCCACACCACAGAAGGCACCGCTCAAAGCCGAAGAGATCCACTTCATCTTCTCCGGGCTGATTCCCGCAGTCCGAAGGGTTGCAGGCCGCTCCCCTGCGGCCCGAATCCAGAACCCATAGGGAGTCCGATAGACAAAAAACCACATCAAAGCAACCAGTCCCCAGGTCAAAATCAGAAAGACAGAGCTGCCGTCCAAAATGGGACCAATAATGGGAATTTTAGCCAAAACTCCCAGGTCCACCTTGGGAAGGCCCACAACAGGCTGTTCCGGTGTGCCGCGGAAGGAACCCTTTACCTCAAAAATCGAGCGAAGTAAAAAGACCGTCAGACCTCCCGCTAAAATATTCAGCGCCGTTCCAATGATAAATTCGTCACTTTTGAATTTTACCACGAACAGCGCAAAGAACATCCCCACAAGAATGCCCACCAGGAGCGCCGCTAAAAGTCCCAGCCATGCAGACCCAAAAAGCCAGCTCACCGCCACAGAGGTAAACGCCCCCATGAGGATCATCCCATCCATGCCGATGTTCATAATGCCGGCGTGCTCTGTCATCAGGCCGCCCATTGCAGCCAGACCTACCGGGGTTGCACTGCGGAACATGTGCTGAAACAGTCCGGCTGTAAAGATATTACCCATTTACTTTCCCCTCCAGTCTGGCATTTGCCTCCCTATGCGCCCGTTTGGCTGCCCGCTTGGCTTTCACACTTGCGGAAATGCCGCTTTCTGCCGCCATAAAGAATATAATGACCGACTGAATGATTCGGTACACCTCACCGGGAACCCCTGCATTCAGCTCCATGCCGGAGGCCCCGATCCGCAGGGCGGCAAACAGCAGACTCATAAAGATGATCCCCACAGGATTGTAGCGCATAATCATGGCAACCAGAAGGCCGTCAAAGTAGAATTCCTTGCTGATGCCATCCTGATAGCTGCCCTTCACACCATAGACCTCAAACATTCCCACAAGACCACATATGGCACCGGAAATCGTCATGGCACCAATGGTAATGGCATCTACCTTGAGGCCGGAGAAAAATGCAAAGCGACGGTTCTGACCTGTCAATTTCATCTCATAGCCGGTGGCCGTTTTGCTCATGACATACCAGACCAAAAAGGCGATCACCGCAGCGCTAAACACTGCCGTTGTCAGAGAAGAACCATCTATCAGACGAGTAAACTGTAAATCCGGAGCCAGAGTCTCGGTACCGGACACCCGGTTTCCCTGACTGGTTTTCCAGGGGCCCGTGGAAAGGAAGGTACAGAAGTAAATGGCAATGGAGTTGAGCATAATGGTGGTAATGACCTCATTGACCTTGCACTTGACCTTCAGAATGCCGGGAACCCATGCATACAGTCCACCGGCCGCCATTGCCCCCAAAGCTGCCACGGGAATGGCGATCCACCAGGCGCACCCTGCCAGCAAAACACCAATGTATGCAGAGACAATGGCGCCCAGATACAGCTGGCCTTCTCCTCCCACATTGAAGATTCCCACTCTGGCACCCAGTGCGCAGGCCAGCCCCGTCATGCACAGAACCATGGTGTATTCCAGTGTATTTCCGAACTGCCGCTTTGTAAACGCCGTGGTAAAGAATTCCCCAATGCTTTCGCAGCCTGTAGCCCCCTGCAAAAGAGCCCCATAGGCCTTGATGGGATTATATCCGGCAACGGCCATAATGACACCGCCTACCCCAAGCGCCAGCAAAATGGAAAGTGCCAGAGAGCCGAAATACCCCCAATCAATTTTCTTCTTATCCATGGGTCGTTTCCTCCTCTCTTCGAGCACCTGTCATATAATAGCCAATTTCCTCTTTGGTAATGGAATCCGCCTGAAAAACACCTGTGATCTGCCCTTCATAGAGGGTCACGATTCGGTCGGACAGGCGGAACACCTCATCCAGATCCGCAGAACAGAGCAAAATGGCGCAGCCCTGATCCCGCTTGTCCATAATGCGCTGATGGATGAACTCAATGGCCCCAATATCCACGCCGCGGGTGGGCTGTGAAATCACCAGTACCGGTGTATCAAAGGAAAACTCCCGGGCTATGACCACCTTCTGCATATTACCGCCGGAAAGGCTCCCCACCGGGGTGTCCAGATTGGCCGCACGAATATCAAATCGATCAAAGAGCTTTTGGGTGTAGCTGCGCACACTTTTTTTCTTTACATGAATTCCAAAGAAGGTATATTCCTTCTGACGATGCTTTCCCATAATCAGATTTTCCGAAATGCTCCCCTCTCTGGAAACGCCGGTGGCCAGACGGTCCTCCGGCACATGGGCCAGCCCCATGGCACGGATCT
>JARIBV010000039.1 GCA_029257335.1 Faecousia sp. | reverse complement strand
CATGGCTGACAACCTGGTTCTGATTACCTATATCCGTGACCACCTGAACGGCGTGGTAGGCGAAGCCTACTCCGATATCAACGGCAGCGGCCGTATCACCTATGAAGGATTCCCCTTCGTGGATGTGCCCGCAGACCGCTACTACAGCGAGCCCGCAGCCTTTGCCTTTGAAAACGGCTTTATTAAGGGCATTGATACCACCCATTTCGCTCCCCTCAACACCCTGAACCGCGCCATGGTGGCCACCGTCCTGTACCGTATGGAGAACGAGCCCACCGTGGAGAAAACCGCCTCCTTCCCCGATCTCACAGAAGGTTCTTACTATGAGGACGCTGTGAACTGGGCTGCCGCCAACAAGATTGTCAACGGCTACGAAGACGGCAAGTTCCGTCCCATGCAGGCTGTTTCCCGTCAGGAAATGGTCACTATGTTCTACCGCTATGCCCAGCACTGCGGATACGATGTTTCCGCTTCCGCCGAGCTGAACTTCCAGGACGCCAAGCAGGTCATGCCCTATGCACAGGATGCAATGAAGTGGGCCGTCTCTGTGGAGCTGGTCAACGGCGTAACGGAGCAGCTGCTGAAGCCCAGAGGCCTGTCCAGCCGTGCTCAGTTTGTCACCGTTCTGTATCGTTTCTGCAACAACGGCACCGAGGTGTTTCTCATGAGCACCTCTGACATCCACGGTCAGCTCTACGCAACCGACTATACCGCCGACGCTTCTGCCTCCGGCACCCATCACCAGTCCCTGACCCGGGTTGCCACCTATGTCAAGTCCATGCGGGAACAGTTCAAAAACACCCTGCTGATGGACTGCGGCGACCTGCTCCAGGGCACTCCCATGACCTATTACTACTGCTTCAACAAGCCCGAAGAGCAGGACCCCGCTATGAAGGCCCTGCGCATGATGGACTATGATGTGTTTGTCCCCGGCAACCACGAGTTCAACTATGGTCTCAAAATCCTGAACTCCCGTCTGGACTATCTGACCAGCGAATCCACTGAAACCGAATCCCAGGTCGCTGTTTCCTGCGCCAACTATCTGGCCGCAGAAACCAACTCCGACGAGCAGAAGGACTGGGCTACCTGGAAGGGCTATGCGCCTTATGAGCTGTACGACTTTGACGGCATCACCGTTGCTGTTCTTGGCATTGGCAACCCCAATGTTCCTAAGTGGGATGGCCCCGAAAACTGGAAGGGCATCTACTTCGCCAACCCCATCGAGACCTACAAGCACTATGAGGCCGAGCTCACCGAGAAGGCCGATGTCATTGTGATTGCCAGCCACTCCGGCATTAACAGCGATCCCGACTCCGACTACATGGCCCGTCTCGTTGCCGAGACCAATACCATTGATCTGATTATCGCCGGCCACGAGCACCGCTACGGCATCACCGAGGTGCAGAACAAGGACGGCAAGGAGATCCCCATTATTTCCCCCTCCACCAAGTGCGCCGCTGTGGGCACTGCCCGCATCACTGTCAGCAGCATCTCCGGACAGTGCATCGTAAAGCCCGAGATGGTTGATATTGCCACCAAGGGCGCAGATTACAAGTGGACCCCCAACTATGAAGTGGACGCTGAACTGGAAGCCGCTCTGAAGCCCTACGAAGAGGCCACCTGGAAGGACTACATGCTCAAGCCCATCGGCAGTGCTTCCGGCGACTTCACCTCCGCCAATCTGGGTGGCGGCCCCTCCGCTTTTGTCGAGCTGGTCAACAAGGTTCAGCTCTGGGGCGCCTATGACCGCACCGGTGAAAACACCCCCGATGACAAGACCGATGATGTGCCTGCAATGCTGTCCATCACCGCTCCCCTGACCTCCGGCAATGCCAAAAACCTCATTGGCAAGGGTGAGATCATGCTGGGCGATATGTATCGCCTGTACCGTTTTGAGAACTGGTTCTACAACATCACCATGACCGGCAAGGAAGTGGACACCTGGCTGGAATACTCCGCTTCCAAGGTGCAGCTGGCCGAAGACGGCACTGTTTCCATCAAGGGCGGCCTCACCTACTATGATGTCATCAATGGTGACGGCTTCTACTACGAGATTGATCCTTCCAAGCCCGAGGGTGACCGTGTTACCATCACCTACAAGGGCCAGCCCGTTGCAGACGATTTTGAGTTCACCGTGGTCATGAACAACTACCGCTACAACGGCGGTGGCGACTACATCGCCTACCTGAACGCACACGGCTGCGAATTCACCCCCAACGACCCCGACCGTGTCATTTACTCCACGCAGTATGACATGAAGCAGGGCGAAGACAAGGGCCAGGCCCGCAACCTGCTGGCCGACTACATCACCGAGCAGGGCACCATTGATCCCACCATCAATTTCCAGTGGAAAATCCTGGGCGCTGCTGAGTAAGCATCGTTAAACTTGTCCCTTTTGGGCCGTCTCACCTGTTGGTGGGACGGCCCGATTTTTTTGGAAACGCTGCCTACGGTCCTTCCGGGGCAGTGTACAGGCGGATCACACCGTTTTCATCTGCGGCAGCACGCAGTTTCTCCAAATTCTCCAAACCGGGAATGGGCCTGTTGGGAGAATAGGAAATCCCCGGCTGTGGCTTTGGGTTCCAATCCGGTTCGGGTGCCGGATCTGGTTTCGGTTCCGGTTCCGGCTCCGGCTCCGGTTCCGGCTTTGGCTCCGGCTTTGGTTCCGGCTCCGGCTTCGGTTCCGGCTCCGGCTTCGGTTCCGGCTTTGCCTCCGGCTCCGGTTCCGGCTCTGGCTCCAGCTTTGGTTCCGGCTCCGGTTCCGGCTCCGGCTCCGGTTCCGGCTTTGGCTCCGGCTCCGGTTCCGGCTCCGGTTCCGGTTCCGGCTCTGGCTCCGGCTTTGGTTCCGGCTCCGGCTTCGGTTCCGGTTCCGGCTTTGGCTCCGGTTCCGGTTTTTGAGCGCTCCCAGGAGTGGGCGCTGCCTCTTCATAGGCAGATACCAGTTCTATTTGATAGGTCTGTCCATCGGGAAGCCGCTTTGCAGGGATCTTTTTAGTCAGTACCAGCTCCCCATCCTGAGGCAGCGGGATCCCCAGGGGCAGCACCCCTTCCTCGCTTTTCAGGATCAAACGCAAAACCAGGCCCCGCTCCGGCCCGGCCTGACAGAAAAAATGGGCATACAGGCCCCGCTTTTCCACCGTGCAGCGCCCCACGGTCCGGCCCTGGTAAATCACGGGCCATGTTCCTTCTAATACCATAAAAAGCACCTCCTACGCATGAATATGCGCAAGAGGTGCCTTTTATTCCCTTAGTAACCGTGCAGGCCAAAACTCACCGCAATTGCATTGTCCACCTGGTTCATCTGGGTCTCATCCAAACGGCCCATATGTTCCCGCAGACGGCGCTTGTCAATGGTTCTGATCTGCTCCAGCAGAATCACCGAGTCCTTGGTCAGTCCTACGGTGCTGCCGATGATGTTGATGTGAGTGGGCAGGCGGGCCTTTCCAGTCTGGCTGGTAATGGCGGCAGCAATGACCGTGGGAGAATGCCGGTTGCCTACATCGTTCTGCACGATGAGGACCGGTCGGGTGCCTCCCTGCTCACTGCCCACCACCGGGCTCAGGTCCGCATAATAGATATCGCCTCGTTTAACATTGGAATCCATAGGCTTCACGCTCCGTGAGAAATCATTCCCGCGTCACTTTTTTCTATGTAACGCGGCTCTGATTCTATTGTCCCACGCAGACGCCGGATTTATACCGGTTCCCGCTCCCAATCTATCTTATGCCAGTCTACACAATATATTGCAGAATTTCCGTCCTCTTTTTCCCGTCCAGATAAATTCGGGGAATTCTTTTGCTGATGCCGCACAGAAGCTCATAGGGGATGGTGTCCATCTCCCGGGCCATATGGCACACCCCGATGGCGGGGTCCTGACCTGCGCCCAGGACGGTCATCTTGTCCCCCACCTTTGCCTCCGGCACTTCGGTCACATCCACCATACACATATCCATGCAGATGCGGCCCACCACAGGCACGGACACGCCCCGCAGCAGGAACCGGACCTTTCCCGAGAGTTTCCGGGGCAGGCCATCGGCATAGCCAATGGACACCACCGCAATGGTTCTGGGTTCCTTGGTCTCGTAGGTTCTGCCATAGCTGACAAAGACCCCGGCAGGATACTGCCGGATCTGGGAAATGCTGGTATGTAAGGTGAGCAGAGGCCGCAGATCCAGCCGCCCCTCCAGCTCCATGGCCGGAGCAATGCCATAGGTGGCAACGCCGGGACGGATCATGTCCATGGCATACTCCGGATATAAAATGGTGGCGCCGCTGTTGCAGCAATGGCAAATCTCCGGACGAAGATTCTTAGCCTGCATCCCCTCTATAAATCTGTGAAACTCCCGGTACTGATTGGCGGTATATTCCCGATCCATGGGGTCCAGGGAGTCTGCCACGGAGAAGTGGGTAAACATTCCCTCCACCTGCAAATGAGGCAGTGTGCACACCGTCAGAAGCTCATCCAGGGTCTTTTCTCCCTCCCGGCAGAAAAAGCCCAGCCGGGCCATACCCGTATCCAGCTTCAGGTGCACCTTCAGACGGCAGTCCGTCCCCACCAGCCTGGCCTCCAGCTCCCTGGCATAGGCCAGGCTGTGGACCTCCTGCCGGACATTCATTTCTGCCATATCTCTGGCATAAAGCGCCGGGGTATAGCCCAGAATCAGAATGGGCAGGCGGACCCCTCCCCGCCGGAGCTGAATGGCCTCTTCCAGATTGGAAACAGCCAAAAATTCCGCCCCCAGCTCCTCCAGATGGTGGCTGATGGGCACGGCGCCGTGGCCGTACGCATCCGCCTTTACAACCCCAAGAAACCGGCAGCTTCCGGGAACCTGCCGCCGCAGGGCCGTATAATTATGGGTCAGATTGTCCAGAGACACATCCGCCCAGGTTCTCTTCAGTAACTTCATTGCGTTCTCCGTTATGTATCGAATTCAAATTCAGAAATAGACATCCAAAGGATTCGTTCCCTATTATAGCATACTTCGGAAAAAATCGGTACCCCTTTTTCCGGGTCCAGCCAGGTGTCCACCGTCAGGGGGCACTCTTCAAAGGTGGTCTCCACCGTCATGCGCAGACCGCTGTCATCGCATCCGGCAGAGGAAATAAAGCCGGTACACCAGCTTCTTGCCACCATATAAGGGCAGGAGGCAGGGCTCACCCGGTTCTCTGCCAAAAGGCCAAACCCCAGGGCCTTGCCGTCAAAGGTAAGCGCTCCTCCCCGGGCCTCCACCGTCCCCGTGATTCCGGCAATGGCCTCCGGTTCCACCACCTCAAAGGTCAGGTTCCCTTCCCCGTCAGTGTCGCAGTCCACCGTAAATTCCCACACATGATTTCCATAGTCTGCGGTAATTTTCCCGGTGAAGCTGCACCCGTTTGCTGCCAGCAATGTACTGCGGAAGTTCATTGCCGTCTCCAGCTGTCCCGACGCTTTCTCCCCGCATCCTGTCAGGAGCACAAGCACAGGAAGCAGCAGCCAGATCTTGATTTTCCCCATGTGGCAACCACCTTTATTTCAGCAGTCGCGGCAAAACCTGCACCATATCCGTAGGGGTCAATCCATACTGCCCCAGCTTCTGAGCACATCGGTCTCCGGCGGCCCCATGGAGCCATGCGGCGCAGGCCGCCGCCTCCAGAGGTGCCATGCCCTGTCCCACCAAAGCCGTCAGAAGTCCCGCCAATACATCCCCGGAACCGCCGGTTGCCATGCCGGGATTTCCCGTGGTGTTCTCATAGACCCGGTATCCGTCGGTGATGAGGGTTCGGTGGCCTTTTCTCAGCACGATGGCCTCCAATTCCCGGGCCAGCGCCATGGTATCTTCCAGCCGGTTCTGTCCGGGCCTTTTCAGCCGGGCAAACTCTCCGTCATGAGGGGTCAGAATGGTGGTGCCTGTCCGCTCGCGCAATAAATCCTTATGCGCCGCCATGACATTTATACCATCGGCATCCAAAATAACGGGACAAGTCCCTTCCCGCACAACGGTGGATACCACCTGAAACACCCCCTCAGACTGTCCAAGCCCCGGCCCTATGAGACACGCATCCGCAGTGTTCAGCCGGGGCAGGATGTCTTCCAGGGCCTTTGGGGACAGTTTCCCCTGTTCATCCGGCAGCGGAAACACTATGGGCTCGTCCAGCTTCACTGCCTCGATGGCATAAATCTTCTCCGGCACTCCCAGAAACACCAGACCGGCTCCCCCGCGCACCGCCGCCCGGGCTGCCAATGCCGCCGCTCCCGTATAGCCCACACTGCCGCACAGCAGCAGGATCTTGCCAAAGCTTCCCTTGTGGGCCCAAGGATCCCGATCCGGAAGCAGCTTTTGCACCGACAGGGCATCCAGAACCACTTTTTCCATGGTGTTTCCCTCCCAAAACGAATTTTCTTTATCATACCCCTTTTATTTCCTCCTTGCAAGGGAAAAAAAGCCATTCTCTGTGCAAATGGTGCCCAGAAAGAGCCATAAGTCCAGACACCGAGCCAGGTCATCGCCAAAAGCCAGACTGTTTTCTTTATGCGCTGCCCCATAAAAAAATATTGACTTTTGTGCATACATGATATATTATCACCACGATGGTACCTCTTATCTTGTCGAGAGTATACTACCCCATAGCAAACAGTGTCTCTTGATCCTGTGAGCAGAGGTATCCATCTTCCGGAGAGCCGGTCATTCATCAATCAATTTTGAAAGGAGGGTATTATTTAAGGCCGCCTGTCGGTCAATTAAATAATACAACGCACAATGAAAAGAATTCTTTGCTTTATGTTGGTACTTATCACGGTATTGTCCTTTGCGGGATGCGGAAAGAAGCCAAGTCCCGATAGCACCACAGGAGAAGGCACTACACCCATTTCCGACTCCGGCGACAAAACCACCGATGCCCCGGACAATGGAACTTCCAGCGATGTTTCCGCGGAGGATCTGTCTGTTGATCCCCTGAGCTTCTACATGGACGGCAAAAAGATGAGCTTTCCTTTCGATTGGACGGACATAGAAGACATGGTGACCTATAACGAAAATGTGGATCTGGACAAAGATCTTCTGCAGCGCCACCTGCGGTCCGTTGGTTTAACGTGGGAAAGCCAGAACGGGCAGAAAGTATACATGGTCGTTGGATTTTATAATCCCGAAAACATAGAAACTCCTTGCAGTATCCGGAACGCCAAGGCGATGTCCATTGTGCTCAATCCCGGAACGGACAAGTTCAATGCCGAGACGAATTCTGTGGACTTGGTGATTCCTCATGGAATCTACTTTGGGGATTCTGTAGACAAAGTCTTGGAAGCCTATGGCGAGCCTTCCTATCAACGAGAAAACGACGATGGCAGCATCGGATTTGTGCGCTATTCCTTTGACTCCAGAAGATATACTGTGGGTTTTGAGTTTGATTCCGAAGGAAAAGTCCTTCGAATTGATTTGGAATTTGATCCCTTAATGCCGTAGAAATCACCTGTTTTATTGCTGTTACAATTATAAATTTTCTGGATTGCAAGTGAAACGGCCCCCTATTGTGTTATGATTGTGAAAGTCCAGAAAATCGAAAGAAGCGACCCCACCGGCACAGTCGGTGGGGTCTTTTGCATAAAAGCGCCGCCCCACCGTTGGTGAGGCGGCTGCCTAAATCGGTTATTTCTTCGCAGCATCCACAAAGGCTTTGAAAATAGCCCCCTGTTCCTTCTTCCAAAAATACTCGGGATGCCACTGAATGCCCCATACAAAGTCCTTTTCTGGGGCATACACCGCCTCCACCACACCGTCCGGGGCCTCCGCCATGACTTTCAGCTCAGGGGCCAACCATGCAACGGACTGATGGTGATAGCTGTTGACACCCAGTTCCTCTACCCCCATAAGCTTGCGCAAAGGGGTCCCCTCCCGCAGGGTCACAGTGTGAAAGACCCGGTCATACGGGGCCGTCATGTCATGCTCCATGACATCGGGCCGCTCGGCGTGATGGTCCTGGTATAAGGTTCCACCCAGGACGGTATTCATCAGCTGCAAGCCGCGGCAGACGCCCAATATAGGCTTATTGCGCTCAAAGGCTCCACGAAACAACGGAAATTCCAGCTGGTCTCGCCGAACAGCCGGATCACCGCAGTGAACGGACCGCTCGGCACCGTACAGAGCGGGATCCACATCCTGTCCGCCGGGGAACAAAAAGCCGTCGTACAGGTCCAGCACCTGCTCCATATCGGCCTCGGACATACTGGGGGGGAGAATTGTTGCCAGAGCACCAGCCCAGGACAACGCCTCAAAATACTTGGGCAGCATCCAGTAGCTGTCCTTACTGGGGTCATACAGGGGCATAATGCCGATCAGTGGCTTCTTTTCCATCCTAAACGCGCCTCTCAATTTATCAATTTTATAAATTCCAAAGGGGAAAGCAGGGGAAAACACAGCCCCACCCACTGCCTGAAAAAGAGCAGAAGCCGGGACTGTTTTTAGGTATCTTCAACAATAATTTACCACATTTGGATCGTAAAATCAACCACAATATCTAAATATTCCAGATTTTTTTCCAATTCTCCTCTTGTCCTTGCGAGAAAAACATGTGTATTTTTTACTGCTTTTTGCCCAGCTTTCGCTTGTTGCCTTTTTCATCCACAATATAGGTATTTTCCAGCTGGCCCACCAGGCTGGCCTTCACGGCATCAATGTAGATCCGGCGCAGGTCGTCCCGCTCCTTGGCCTCCTCCTGGGTGAGGCCCTGGGTCTTTGCCTTTTTTGCCAGCTCATTGATGCGGGCGATGACTTCGTTCATTTCCATCTGATATGCTCCTTATCGTTCAGTATTTTTCAATTTCAACGGAGATCCGTCCCTTTTTGGTCTGTCCTTTCACTACAGCAAGGCAGATTTTTCCTTTGCCCCGGACTGAGATCACACAGCCCTCTTCCACCAGTTTGTCCGGCTTGGTGCAGGGCATACCGTCTATGGCAGCGGCACCTGCCAGAACATACTGGGCCGCCTGACTTCTGCCCACCCGAAATCCGGCACTCACCACGCTGTCCAGACGAAGAGAGGCCAAAGTATCCCGAAGCGTGACGGTTTCCGGGGTGGTCACCTGAAGCGATTCCAGAGGCACCTGCTCCACATGGAGCTTGGTTCTTCCGGCGCTGACCAGGTTTTGCAGCACATAGGGGGTGATCTCCTCCAGCAGGAAAAAGTCACAGGTGCCTTTTCCCACCAGAATGTCCCCCACGGTCTCCCGCTTGATTCCCGCTCCCATAAGGCTTCCCAAAAAGTCCCGATGGGTGAGGGTGTCCTTTTCATAATAGGTGGCCCGCAGCAGGGTAATGGGCCCGTCCTTCAGATACTCCCGGTCCAAATAGTCCGGCAGATAGCAGGCCACGGCCCGTTCCGCCCCGGCATAGCCGCCATAGAAGAAAAATTCCTTTTCCCCTACCAGCCTTTTCACCAGCTCCTGTTCCCGCATAGAAAGAAAACAGGTATAGGCCGGAATGTTCCGCCGCTGACCGGCACACAGTTTGTCCAAAACCTTTGCCAGCAGCACCCGGTCTTCTCCGGACTGGGCCAGCTTTTCCAGTTTTTCCTTGGGGTTCACAGCAATCCTCCTTCTTCTTTTTCCCTCCCATTATAGCCTACTGTGTCAAAAATTCCTAGACCTAAAATCCACCGTCTGCCGGAGTCTTTCTCTGTTTTTCAATCTTTGTCCGAAGCATTTGACTTTTCTTTCCCAAGGATGCATAATGGAATCATCACGATTCTATGGAGGTCTCCCCATGGACAATTTGACTGCACTTACCCCGCTGCTGGACAGCATCGCCGGAAACTTCTGTCACTGCTTCCAGCTTTCTAAGGAAGCGTTCTCCCGGCTCCTTCAGGAACATGCCTGGAGCGTACACCTTGCAGACTTTCTGGGTCGGCGCACCGACTGCGCAAAGCTCATGGACCTGTGCCGCCCCCTCATGAATCGGTTCTGTCAGGAGCCGGAGGAGGGATGGCTCCGGTTTATCTATGAGGCCCTGGCCGCCGAGATTTTCCCGGATGCGAACCGGGCTCCCTCCACCCCTGCCCAGGAACATGCCATCCGGTTTTTCCTTCAGGTGCTGGAATGGCTCCTGCAAAAAGAGGGGGAGCTGTGCCCCTTTGACCCCCTGCTGGACCCTCACTTTGCCACGGACCAGGAGCTGGAAGGCAGCGCCACCAGGCAGGAATACAAGTCCTTTTATAAGCACATTCACCGGGACCATTTCATTGCCCTTCTGCGCATCGGCCGGGACTGTATGCCCTTCGACCCTGCCAGCCATACCATCGGGGTCAACAATGTAGCCGTGCATGGGGCAAAGCTTGCAAAGCTGGCTGGGCTTCAGGTGGATCTGCCCCTGGTCAGCGCCGCCTCTTTGAGCCACGACATCGGAAAATTCGGCTGCCGGGGGCAATGCGCCCCCAGGACCCCCTACCTGCACTATTATTTCACCTCCCAGTATCTGGAAGAACGGGAGCTGCCCCACATTGCCCATGTGGCTGCCAATCACTCCACCTGGGATCTGGAATTTGAAAATCTGCCCATTGAATCCCTGCTTCTCATCTACGCAGACTTCCGGGTTCGGGGCTCCCGCGTCAACGGCAAGGAGCACACCAGGATCTACACCCTGGGAGAGGCTTACAACATGATCCTGTCCAAGCTGGCAGACATGACCCCGGAAAAGCACCGCAGATATGCCACCGTATATGCCAAGCTGCGGGACTTTGAATCCTTTCTGGCCTCCCGGGGGGTCAGCTCCGATCTGAATATAAAAACCCTCTGCCCCGTGTGTCCCGTGGCCCCTGCCCTGGGAGACGGAGAGGCAACCATTGCCGCCCTGCGGAATCTGACCTTTGACAACAGCCTGCGGCTGATGAATACCTTCAGCACAGACGCCTCCTTTGAGCAGCTTCTGGAGCAGGCCCGAAGTGAAAAGGATGTACAGCAGATCCGCACCTACCTGTTCCTCTTTGAGGAATATCACAGCTATATGCCCCGCAGCAGCAAGACCATGACCATGAGCTTTCTGTATGAGCTGCTCATGCACCCGGAGGGCGACATCCGCCGCCGTGCCGCCAAAATCATGGGCCGGATCCTGGCAAACAGCGGGCCTACCTATCGCAAGGAGCTTCCTCTGGATGCCCCCGCCCATGCCTACGCCCCCACCCTTATGGGTTACTTTGCAGAGGCGGAGCGGCTGTGGGAAGAGGAAATTCAGCTTTGCCTGCATCCCGACCGAAAAATTTCCTTCAAACACGGCCAGCGAATTTCCGACAGCCTGAAGGTCATTGCCCAGAGCCTCTTTTCCGTCTGTTCCAGCTATGACGCCCAGGTCATGGCACGGCCTCTGGTCCGCAGGCTTATGGATGCCCAGGAGGCCGACCGGGAGGCCCTGGTCAGCGCCCTGATTTTCGTTCCGGTCAAGGCCATTGCCCCGGATGTTCTGACACAGGTAGTGGGCCTGCTTTTAGCGTATGTGCAGGAGGACAACACTCCCTTGCGGCTCATTGTCTTTCGGTGCCTGCAAGCCTTTTTGCAGCAAATGCCGGAGCTGTTTTCCCAGGTCCGGGGACCTCTGGAGGCTCTGGACTGCGGGGATTCCTTTGCGGTGGATTACGCCAGAACCCTACTTCTGAACGGCTATTGCCAGGAATCCCTGCCCCTTCCTCAGGCAGATTCCGGGGAGCTGTTTCTCAACAACCTCAAAACCGCCGTTCACTGGACCGTGAAGCTGGTGCACATCGACTACCTGCGAAATCAGGCTATGGAAAACCACGCCGCTGCCTTCCATACCGCCATGCATTTAACCAACCTTCTGTCCGTCAGCGAGCATTTGACCGTTCGGGAATATGCCGGAAACGCCCTTTTGCAGCTGTCCGATTTCCTCACCGTGGATCAGAAGAATGAAATCCTTGTGGATCTGACCCGGGAGCTGGAAACTGCGCAGGAGCAGATTTCCTATTACATCCCTCCCTTTGTAGGTCGGCTCATCTGCCAGATGCCGGACAAGGAGCTTTATGAAGGGGTGGACTATCTGGCCGATCTGATCCACTCCGGGCACACCGGCTCTCTGCGGGCCGCCAGTGCCGCCCTGCACACCCTGGGTGCCATGATGAGTCAGCCCCACTGCCGGGAGCGCAGTGCTGTTTTTGACCGGGTCCTGGGTTTGCTTTTGACCGGAATTGCCCATTATAATGAAGAACTCCATCAGATTGCCCTTTTGGTCCTGTGCCGGAGCATTTTCGGAAATCCCGGCATTCCTCTGGAAATCCGAAAGGACTGCCTGATCCGCACCGGAAAGAAGCTTCTGTGCATGCTGTGCGAGCCCACCGCAGATTCTATGACCTTCTACAATCACGCCGCCATGCTGAACCACATGTACCGGCTGATCGTGGCCTGTGAGGTGGAGGGCACCGCCCTGACCTTCCCCCGGCCCAAGCCCGTGGCCTTCTTCCCCGGTACCTTTGACCCCTTCTCTGCCGGGCACAAGCAGATCGTGCGGCAGATTCACGAAATGGGCTTTGAGGTCTATTTAGCCATTGATGAATTCTCCTGGAGCAAGCGGACCGTACCCAAGCTTTTGCGGCGAAAAATCGCCGCCATGTCCGTTGCGGACCAATGGGATGTGTACCTGTTCCCGGACAACCACCCCGTAAACATCGCCATTGCAGAGGACCTTGCGGCGCTGGCCTCCCTGTTTCCCGGCCGGGAGCTGTATCTCACCACCGGCAGCGATGTAATCACCGGGGCCTCTGCCTACCGCTCTCAGGCACCGGGCTGTGCCAGATACTATAACCATCTGATTTTCCAGCGGGCGGACAGCGCCGTTTCCACCGAGACCCTCTCCGGGATTTTAAAGGCAAAATGGAAGCTGGTCTGCCTGCCCGCCTGGTGCGAGGGGGTCAGCTCCACCCGGATCCGTGCCTATGTGGACAAGGACATGGACATCTCCATGCTGGTGGACCCCATTGTGCAGTCCTTTATTTATGAACAGGGCCTGTACCTGCGGTCCCCTCAGTTCAAAAATCTGCTGACTGCCGGAGATGTATACTATGAAAATGCAGCGGTGTCGGAGCTCTGCCTTCCCCCGCTCATGCAGACCTGTCTGCAAAAGCACCCCTCTGCCTCCGGCATCTTCCTCCGGGCCAACGGCTCTTCGGAGCCTCTGGGCTGGGTCTGCGGCCACACCGTCACCGTTACCAGCCTTTTGGAGACCCTTGGCTCTCTGGATGCGGCAGCCTATGTGCGCCAGCACACCTCCGGAAGGATCATGATGGTGGATCATGTGTCCTGCATCCATGAACAGGCCCCGGAGGTTCGGCGGCAGCTGGTAAATGAATTGCTGGCCCGCAGCCTGGAAACGGACCACACCTATGCCCTGTGCAGGTGCAAATGTACCAGTGCGCTGTATGAATCTCTGTTGCAGCTGGGCTTTCTGCCCATTCCCGGCCAGCCGGATATTCTGTGTGTGGATATGCGGGCCCCCATGGCTCTGGTGCAGGATGTATTTTTGTGGATCAAGGAACCTCTGCGCAGTGACCCCCAGGTTGTCAAAACCGTGGAGCAAAGCAGACTGAAGCTCCGCAGGACCCTCTCTTCCCTGTTCCCCGGCAGTCTGATGCTGACCTTCGACGCCGAAACCCTCAATCAGAGCCTGTCGAAAAAGGTGCAGCAGCACAACGGCGTCACCCAGGTCCCCCCTGGGGTGCGGCAGCTTGGTCCCAATATGTGTGTTCCCTATGGCAAGATCCTGGCAGATGAGGTGGTTCCCAACACCGTCACAAAGACCCTTCACTCCGACAAGGTTTATGACGAACACATGGCAAACTTCCGGATTCTGGAGGCCCCGGGCTATTCGTCTCTATCCGGCCAGATCCGCACCATCAAGTCCTTCCGCCGGACCGTGATTCTGGTGGATGATCTGCTCCATCGGGGCCACCGGATCCGGGCGCTGGACCACCTGTTCAAGGAGGAGCATGTGGAAATCAGCTCTCTGGTGGTGGGGCTTATGTCCGGCCACGGACGGGATCTCATGCAGACTCAGGGGCGAAATGTGGATTGCGAATACTATATTCCCAACCTGAACCACTGGCTCACGGAAAGCAGCCTCTATCCCTTCCTGGGTGGCGACAGCATCGACCGGCCCAACCAATCCAGCTGGTCTCGCCCCTCCATCAATCTGGTGCTTCCCTATGTGAATCCCACCTTCATCCCCGCGGGAAAACCCGACGACCGGCTGAAGCTGTCTCTCACAGCATTGGAAAACGCCCGGGACATTCTCCTGACATTGGAGCGGCAGCACCTTTCCGTCTTCTCCACCGCCATGACCCTGGAGCGTCTGGCGGAGGCCCTCTTCCGGCCCAGACTGCCGGACCGGGGCAATCATTTGCAATACGACATGACTGTTCCTGCCTCCAGCTATGTGACTCACGATCTCATGCAGCTGCGGCGCATTTCTAAAACGGAGGTTATCAATGGACTATAGAAAATTTGGTAAGTACTGTCTGGCCGGGACCGAGGGCTTTCCCCGGTCCGCCACGGAGGTGGACAAGCCCTTCTCCCCTCTGGTGATTTTGACCCGCCGAGACCCTCTTTGGAGCCGCTCCTTATACCCCATCCGGCATCTCGGGGAATTGGGGCAAGAGTCCGTAGAAGCCCTGCTCCCGGCCCCTCAGGAGCAGGGACTTCTGGCGGACTTTGTGGAACAACACGGGGCAGCGGTTCTCAATACTGCCTTTCCCAAGTGCTTTGAGACATTGGAGCTCTTCCAAAACGGGAAAAAGCATGGCTTCGTGCTGACCCTGGTGGGGCTGGGCGATGTGGGTGGCACCGTGCTACAGGGCCTGAAGCTTCTGGGCACGGAAATTTCCAGAATTCAGATTTTCGACCCCAACGAAAGCGCCTGCCGCCGCTATGAAATTGAGCTGAATCAGGTGCTTTCCCCCAATGGAGAGCCTCTGCCGGAGGTCACCATCTGCAAGGAAGCGGAATTATTTCAGTGCGACCTCTTTCTCTTCACTGCCTCCCGGGGGGTCCCCCCTCTGGGTACCGGGGGCGATGTGCGGATGCTTCAATTTGAGGCCAACCGGGCCATGCTGGCCCACTATGCAAAGCTGGCCCGAAATGCCCATTTTCAGGGGCTGTTCTGTCAGATCTCCGACCCGGTGGACCATCTGAGCCGGGTGGTCTTTCTGGAAAGCAACCGCAGCGAATCCGGCCAGCCGGACTTTCTCGGTCTGGCCCCGGAGCAGATTCAGGGGTTCGGCCTGGGGGTCATGGCGGCAAGAGCCAGATATGCCGCCAAGGAACTGGGCCTTTCTTCCGAGTCCGTCCGGGTCTATGGCCCCCACGGTGCAGGTCTGGTGGCGGCGAACGCCCCGGAGGCCTATGACGAGGCCGCGTCTCAGGCCATTACCAAGGCCACACGGGAAATGAATCTGAAGGTTCGGGACTTGGGCTTCAAGCCCTATATTGCGCCGGGTCTGTCCTCAGCCGCCATTTCTATCCTGCGGCTGATCCGTGGCCAGTCCCATTTCGGTGCCGTGCCTTTGGGCGGTGTATACTTTGGATGTGAAACCACCATGACGGCATCCGGCCCCATGATTCAGCGGGAATCCATGGATTCCAGACTCTTTGACCGGGTGAATGAGGCCTATCAAGACCTGAAAGGGTTCTCCTATGACAGATGAATTGATTCTTTTACAGGTTGAGTCCAGCCCACGGTTGGAGCAGCTTTTGGAGTTTTCTTTGGAGGGGATTTCTTATCGGACTGCCACTGCTCAGGAATTATCCACAGGGGCCTTTCAAAACTGTCGAATTCTCTTTGTCCTCTATGTGGATGAACTGGGCATGGGGCCGGAATGTTTCGGCCTTCTTCGGCTCCTGCGGGCCAATCCCGGCGCTCTGAAAGGCTGTGTGGGCAGCATGATCGTGGACGGCGCCGGGGAGCTGTACACCAAGCAGGCCGCCCAGGCTCTTGCCCTGGGGGCCAATATGGCTGGCTGTATGTTCCCCGGAAAGCCCCTGGTGGAGGGCACCGGTTCTCTATACAATCAGCGTGTTTCTGCCAAGCGCATGGAGTGTTCTCTGGAAGAGGCCTATTTTCTCCGCTGCCGGGAGCTGGTGCAGCGGCTCCTTTCTTTCCACAGACCCCATTTTTCCCGGCCCAAAATTCTTATGCTTCACGCCTCTGACAATCGGAAATCCAACACCGTGGCCATGGGGCGGGAGGTATTGGAGCATCTGGCCCCCTACTGCGACATCCGAACCATCAGCCTGCAAAACGGGGCGATTTACGACTGCCGGGGCTGTTCCTATACAGCCTGTCTCCACTATTCCAAAAGCGGCACCTGCTACTACGGCGGTGCGCTGCCCACGGAGGTCTTTCCCGCCATTTTGGAATCCGACGCCCTATTGCTGCTGTGTCCCAACTTCAACGACTCCGCCAGCGCCAACATTATGGCCCTCATCAACCGCATGACCAATCTGCTGCTGCAATCCCCCCTCTTTGACAAGTATCTGTTTTCCATTGTGGTCTCCGGCTACTCCGGAAGCGATCTGGTGGCCCGGCAGATTTTGGGGGCTCTTTGCCTCAACAAGACCATGATGCTGCCCCCCAGCTTCTGCATGCTCCAAACCGCCAATGACCCCGGCTCTGCCATGCACAGTCCCGGTATCCATGACCGTCTGGAGCGTTGGTCCCACGAGATTCTCCACACCTTACTCCCGGAAACGCCTTCCCAAGTCCAATAGGTTAAAGCAGGGGCTGTTGAAGTTTTCAACAACCCCTGCTTTTCTATGCATTTCATACTGTCGGTAGGGAAAATTCCCTTCTGACTGTCTTATCGGTCAGTTCCCATTTCTGTTTTCAGATGCTACAATAAGCACAGAAACACGGAGGTGATTCCTTATGAAATCAAACTTCTCAGAACAGCTCCGAGCCCTGCGCAAGGAGCGGCATCTCACCCAGGAGCAGCTGGCAGAGGCCATGGGGGTCTCACCGGGGGCCGTCTATAAATGGGAGCAGGCAATTTCCACACCGGATATTGAAGTCATCATGGAGCTTGCCAGCTTCTTTGAGATCTCCCTGGATGCCATGGTGGGGTATCGGGTGTGTTCCAGCGACCGGGAACGGATTTTGCAGGAGCTGAAACGCATCAAGCTGGAAAAGGCCTACGCAGGTTGCTGGGACGAAGTGGAAAAATGGATTCATCGTTACCCAAATGACTTTGAGATTGTCTATCATAGCGGTATCCTTTATCATCTGGCGAGCATTGAAACGGGTAATCAGGTGCACATCATTCGTTCGATTGAACTTCTAAGTCATGCCTGCATACTGATCGATCAAAATCACGACCCAAAGCTTAGCGAAACAGAGATTCATCGAGACATCGCCATTGCTTATCTTACTTTAGGCGAATGGGATAAAGGCATGGAGCAACTCAAGAAGTATAATCCCTGTGGTATCAATGATGACCTTATAGGCCATGAGCTGGCTACCAATCCTCACAGGCGTCAGGAGTCCCTTCCTTATCTGTCCAACACCTTGATTCACTGTACAGCCAGTTTGTATCGTGTGGTAATTGGGTTTATCAACTTGTTCTTCGAGCAAAAAGACTACCATTCTGCGATTGAGATACTTACATGGATGACCGGGTACCTGGATGGTCTTAGGACAGCAGATGGGGTAAGCTATCTGGACAAGGATCAGGCATTGCTGCTTGTGTTATGCGGGGCAAGCTATGAAAGAGTTGGTGAAGTGGAACATGCAAAAGAGTGTCTGAGGAAGGCTCGAAGAATTGCAACAGAATTTGATCGTTCCCCCAATTACAGCAGCCAAAATATTAGATATTGCGGCAATGTGGAACCCAAAGTGGCCTATGATAATATCGGCAGCACCGCCATGGAGACCGTCTTGAGTACCTTGCAACAAGGAGCGGAGGGAGCAGAGGAACCGGTTCTGAAGATTTGGGAGGAAATTTGTAATGAAAAATAAATTACATAGAGCTTACACGGCGCAATTCTATAAAGGGAATCACATCCTTTACTGGATTGCCATGGGCATAGCTGTTTGCACCATTAGCCTGAATTTTGGCATTACCTGGCTGATGCAGCAGATGCTGGATGCCGTCTCCCAAGTGCCGGATTCTTTGTCTCTCACAAAACTGGGAATGCTGACGGTTGGAATCATTCTGCTGATTATTTTCTTTAAGCAGATCAACTACTGGACAAAGCCGAAGTTTTTACAGCGGGCTATGGTGCAATATAAGGATTATGCCTTTGGTTTGCTTACAAAGAAAAATCTAGCTGCCTTCCGTCGGGAGAGCGTTTCCGATTACCTTTCCGGTTTTTCCAATGATCTCAATACCATTGAGACCGATTATCTGAAAGCGCAGTTTGAAATTGTGGTAAATATCATAGCTCTCCTGGGGGCAACACTGATGATGCTCTGGTATAGCCCTGTTATGACGGCGATTGCCTTGGGATTTTGTGTGCTGCCCATGTTGGTTGCGATTTTTACCGGGAATAAGCTGGAAAAATCGCAAAAACAGGTTTCCGTGAAAAATGCAAACTTTCTTGCAGCACTCAAGGATGCACTGGACGGGTTTCCTATAATGAAGAGTTTTGGATCAGAAAAAGAAATTACGGAAGTGGTAGGGCAAAGCAGTCGTCATGCCGAAAAAGCCAAATGCAACACAGAGAAACTGGACACTCTCCTTGATATGTTCAGTGCCGTTGCCGGTGTAACAGCGCAACTTGGTACTCTCCTTGTTGGCTGTGCCTTGACTATTTCAGGCTATGTAATTACACCCGGTAAGCTGATTGCCTACATGGATTTAACCGGTCTTTTTATTATGGGTATCCGTGCACTGCCGGTTCTTCTTGCAAAGCGTAAAGCCGCATTGGCCCTTGTGGACAAACTGGCAATGGCCATTGATAAACATGCTGAGGATCACGGGACCCAGCTTCTGGAGCCTCTGAAGCAGGGCATCCGTCTTTCTCATCTGTCTTTTGCCTACGAGCCGGAAACGCCGGTGCTGAAAGACATCAACTGCACCTTTGAGCGTGGAAAAAGCTATGCCATTGTGGGAGCCTCCGGCAGCGGCAAGTCCACCCTTTTGAATCTGCTCATGGGAAGCGACCGCTATGAAGGCCATGTTTTCTTTGATACCCAGGAGCTGCGGCAGATCAGCAGCAAATCCCTCTGCGATGCAATCTCCATGATCCAGCAGAATGTCTTTGTGTTCAACGCCTCCATCCGGGACAATATCACCATGTTCAAGGAATTTCCCAAGGCGCAGGTGGATCAGGCCATTGAACTCTCCGGGCTGTCCCCTCTGATTTCCGAAAGAGGAGAACACGCCCTCTGCGGCGAAAACGGCTGTCACCTCTCCGGCGGCGAAAAGCAGAGAATCTCCATTGCCCGGAGCCTACTGAAAAATGCTCAGATCCTTTTGGCCGATGAGGCCACCGCCTCTCTGGATGCCCAGACCGCCCATCAGGTCTGCGACGCCATTTTAAAGCTGGATGGGATTACCAGAGTCGTTGTGACCCATGCTCTGGATGCATCTCTGCTCCAGCGCTACAGCCAGATTCTCGCCATAAAGGACGGAACGATCATGGAATGCGGTACCTTTGACGACCTCATCCGCCGAAAAGGATATTTCTATTCCCTCTATACTCTGTCACAATAACCCCTATGGCATAAAATCAAAAAAATTCCGGGGCTGATGTTTCACAGCCTCGGAATCTCTTTTTTCATTTTACCGGGTGGGCAGGATAATCCTTAACCGATTTTCTCAAAGTCTTCGGGACCATGCTTGCACAGGGGGCAGACATAGTCTGCGGGGAGCTCGTCTCCCTCATAGACATAGCCGCAGATCTTGCAGATCCAGCCCTTCTGCTGGCCCAGCTGGGGGGCGGGCTTGGGCTTGATGTTCTCGAAGTAGTAGGCGTAGGTCACGGAAGGAATCTCAGAAAGGATCTTGGCTTCGGTGACATCCGCAATGAACAGGGTGTGGGTATCCCAATCCTGTGTGGAAACCACATTGCCGGAAATTACGGCGTTGGTGAACTGGGTCAGGTGCAGGGTGCCGTTCTCGCCGCGCTGGACAGCGTTCCAGCCTGCAAACTTATCGGTATCCCGGCCGCTCTGGAAGCCAAAGTGCTGGAACACCTCGAAGGGCACATCCTGAGACAGAACGGAAATGCTGAACTGGCCGTTTTTCAGGATCATGTCGTGGGTGAGGTTTGCCTTATTCACCGCAAAGGCCACTCGCTTGGGGGTATCGGTGAGCTGAATCACGGTGTTCACAATGCAGCCATTGTCCTTCTCGCCGTCCTTGCCGGACAGAACAAAGAGGCCATAGGAGAGCTTGAACATGGCATTGGGGTCCACGGCCTTGGTCACTTCCTCATGCTCGGCGGGCTTGGGCAGGGAATCCACAACGGCATCCACCAGAATGCCCAGCTGCTCGGTCTCCTTCAGGGAGGAGCGGATGGTGACACACTTGTCCAAAATGGTGGTATTCTTCAGCTCAGACAGCAGATCACGCATGAGCTTGCCGCTGGTGGGAGCCCAGGAGCCATTCTCCACCAGAGCGATGGTGCGGTTCTGGAGGTTGTGGGCCACAATGTCGTGGAGCAGGTCTTCCATCTTTACAAAAATGCCTGCATTGTAGGTGGTAGCAGCAAAAATCAGATGGCTGTAACGGAATGCGGCAGCCACAATGTAGGAGGCGGGAGTCACGGACACATCGAACATAACGGTCTTGACGCCCTTTTCCCGCAGGCGGCAGGCCAGAATCTCGGCGGCATTGGCAGTGTTGCCATAGACGGAGGCATAGGCAATCACCACGCCGGTCTCCTCGGGGGTGTAGGTGGCCCAGGCCAGATACTTTTCAATGAACTTGCCGATGTCCTTGCGCCACACGAAGCCGTGGAGGGGGCAGACCATCTTGATTTCCAGGCCGGCGGCCTTGGTCAGCAGGGCGGTGACCTGGGTGCCGTATTTGCCCACGATGTTGCAGTAGTAGCGGCGTGCCTCATCCATGTAATCCCGGAAGAAATCCACCTCGTCGGCATAGATGGCGCCGTCAATGGCACCGAAGGTACCGAAGGCATCGGCAGAGAAGAGGATCTTCTCCTTGAGATCGTAGGTCACCATGACCTCAGGCCAGTGCACCATGGGAGCCATGACGAAGGTCAGGCTGTGGTGGCCGGTCTCAAAAACATCGCCTTCCTTCACGGTCTGCACCGCTGCGGGGACATTGAAGGTGAAGTACTGTGCCATCATGTCGGAAGTTTTCTTGTTGCACAGAATCCGAACATTGGGATACCGGCGAACCACTTCCTGAATGGTAGCAGCGTGGTCAGGCTCCATATGCTGGACAATGAGGATATCCAGATCCCGGCCGTTCAGAACATGCTCGATGTTCTCAAAGAACACCTTGTCCACAGAATGGTCAACGGTATCAAACAGGACGGTCTTGTCGTCCATCAGCAGGTAGGAGTTATAGGAAACACCTCTGGGAATGTCATAAACGCCCTCAAACAGGGACAGCCGGCGGTCATTTCCGCCCACCCAGGTCAGGTCATCTGTTACTTTTCTTACGCAGTACATGGCATAAAGCTCCTTTCAAACTTTTCCAATGATCCAATGGCTTCATTATACAGGAAAGATCATTTTTTGTCAATACAATAATGATTATTATTATCGATATATTTCAAAATATTTTTGGGGTCGAATCTCATCGACCCCATTTTGTTACTGTGCCAGCCCGGTGGTAAGGATCCCCAGATTATCGCTGTAGATTCTGGGAAACTGGGTCAGCGGCAGGGGATTTTCTCCCTCCCCCACCTCAATGGTATAGCCGGGGCGGCGGAAGTCCTGAATAAACCAGTCCTTATAGCCCGCAAAGGAAGAACTGTATGGAGTGTCCTCCAATGCATAGCCGCTCCGGGCAGAAAAGGTTTCTCCCAGCTCCCGGGCTCCCGGCACAAACAGATCCTGAAACTTCCAGTAGATCACCCGCCCCTGACTGTGATAGGCCAGTACCAATTCCGGGTTCAGGCTCCTGGTCAGATCCCAAAGTGCCTTGCTTTCCCGCTGGTCCAGTGGTGCCTCCCCTACAAAGTCTCTGGGGCCGGGTCTGTTGTACCCCTGGGCATATTTGATTTTCCTGGCTTCCTCCCAGAGTGCCGGATAGTTGAGGTTGAGATCCACCCCCAGCAGATTGGCCTTCCATCCCGAAGGAAAGGCGATTTGGGGATAGCGGGCCCCCATGCGTCTGGCATATTCGTACTGAGGATTTTCAGGAGATATGGCCCCCGTCACCAGATCCACCCCATCGGGATTTACCATGGGCACCATATATAAGGTCGTGGTCTGTGCCAGCTGTCCGGCATCATAGCCTCCGATGCGCAGGCCCTGGGCAACTGCCTCGGCATAGTCCTCCAGGAAGGCCAGAAGCACCGTGGTTGTGATCCACTCATTTGCGTGGTGACTGGCGGTGTAGATCACCTTTCTGGGGCCCGTACCGATCCGAACCATTTCCACAGGCCGCCCAAAGGCTGTGGAGGTCAGCACCTTTCGCTCCAAAAACGGATATCTGGCTGCCAACCCCCGAAGAATCAGTCGGGACAGTCTCGAGGTCATGGGAACATCCGTGGGCACAAGGGGAAAGCGCAGCGGTACCGTCACCTTTGTTCCCACCTGTAGATTTCTGGGATTTAAGATAGGATTTGCCGCCGAGATTGCCTCCAGGGTGCTGCCATACTCCCGGCTCAGAGTCCAGAAGCTGTCCCCCGGCCGTAGGGTCACGGTCTCATAGCCCAGCAGATACGGCAACAGTCTCTCCTTTGTGGCCGGATCCAAAACGCCGGTGGCGGGAATTGCCTGCTGCTTTTGAAACAGTTCAATGCTTGATGCCCCGCTTCTTCGCAGGGCCAGCATAGTGAGTACATCCAATTTCGATCACCCCTGTCTATTCTATGATGCGGATTTGTTATTTGTGCGGTAAAATGTCCAACATTTCCTTTGAAACCACTGCGTTTTTGTTCATTTCGGTGACTTTACAGGAAGAATCGAATATTGTATAATGTTTGTGTCGGGGAAAACTCCCCTTCGCATTGTGGAAATCGCCCATGTGGGCGTTCATTTGAAATGGAGGTAACTACTATGTCTATCAAAGTTGGTATTAACGGTTTTGGCCGCATCGGCCGTATGGTATTCCGTGCCAGCCTGAACCATCCCGAAATCGAGATCGTTGGCATCAACGACCTGTGCCCCGCTGATTACCTGGCTTACATGCTGAAGTATGACACCATGCACGGCCAGTTCCAGGGTACCGTTGAGAGCACCGAGAATGCAATCGTCATCAACGGCAAGGAAATCCCTGTCTGCGCTGAGCGCAACCCCGCTGATCTGCCCTGGGGCAAGCTGGGTGCCGAGTACGTTGTTGAGTCCACCGGTCTGTTCCTGACTCAGGAGAAGGCTCAGGCTCACCTGGAAGCCGGCGCTAAGAAGGTTGTTATGTCCGCTCCCTCCAAGGACGCTACTCCCATGTTCGTCTGCGGCGTAAACCTGGACAAGTACACCAAGGACATGAAGTTCGTTTCTAACGCTTCCTGCACCACCAACTGCCTGGCTCCCATCGCTAAGGTTCTGAACGACAACTGGGGCATCACCGATGGCCTGATGACCACCGTTCACTCCACCACCGCTACTCAGAAGACCGTTGACGGTCCTTCCCTGAAGGACTGGAGAGGTGGCCGTGCCGCTGCCGGCAACATCATCCCCTCCTCCACCGGCGCTGCAAAGGCTGTTGGCAAGGTTATCCCCGAGCTGAACGGCAAGCTGACCGGTATGTCCATGCGTGTTCCCACTCTGGACGTGTCCGTTGTTGACCTGACTGTCAACCTGGCTAAGCCCGCTACCTACGACGAGATCTGCGCCGCTATGAAGGCTGCTTCCGAGGGCGAGCTGAAGGGCGTTCTGGGCTACACCGAAGAGGCTGTTGTTTCCGCTGACTTCCTGGGCGACACCCGTACCTCCATCTTCGACGCTAAGGCTGGTATCGCTCTGACCGACACCTTCGTGAAGGTTGTTTCCTGGTACGACAACGAGATCGGCTACTCCAACAAGGTTCTGGAGCTGATCGAGCATATGTACAAGGTTGACCACGCTGAGTAATTCTTAGCTAAGGTAACATATTCTGAGCTGTTTCGCAGAAATGCGAAACAGCTCTTTTTTATGTTCTCTGTCCGCTGCCCACGGCTTTGCAGCTTCGCAAGCGCCTTTCGGCGGTGCTGCGGCAGTCCTTCCGGGGTGTGTCAAGGGCATGATGCCGGATGGGTATAAAAATCCCCCCTTGTGCAGATAGATTTCCGCACAAAGGGGGTAATTTCATGATCTGCCCATTCTCACAGGCCCTTTTGAAAAATCATTCTGAAAATTGCACTTCATAACCCGCTCAGCTGGGTCGGCTCCACAGGCTCGGCAGGCTCCTGCGGCTGGGTCGGCTCTGCGGGTTCAGTTGGCTCCGTCTCTTCAGGCTTCTGGGGAAGCTTCTCTTCCAGATCGGCCAGGCGGATCAGAACCGCAGCAGCCTGGGCACGGGTGGCACCGTGTCTGGGATGGAAGCTGCCGTCCTCATTGCCTTCCAGAAGGCCGCAGGCTACCATGCTCTGCACATAGGGAACGGCCCAGCGGGAAATTTCATTTCCGTCCGTAAACTTTTCCAGTGTGCCCTCTCCCTCAGGCAGGTCCTTGCCCCGATAGGAAAGGAACTGGGCAAAAATCTTGCTCATTTCCTGCCGGGTCACATCCCGGTGGGGACGGAAGGACTGGTCCTCATAGCCATCGATGATGCCCTTGGCGCTGGCCCAGCAAACAGCCTCCATATAGTAGCTGTCGGGCTTGAGGTCCGTAAAGGAGCAGGCTGCCAGCTCTTCCTCTGTCACGGTCTCGCCGGAATAGCGGTACAGCAAGGTCACCAACTGGCCACGCTGCAGCATTTTCCGGGGAGCGAAGATGCTGTCTCCCATACCGTTCATATAGCCCTTGTGGGCGGCCAGGTCTACCTCTTCATAGAACCAGTTATGGGGAAATACATCCCGGAAGAAATTGCCCAGATGGGAGTAGGTGCCCCCTACGGGGTCACTGGTGAGATATCCGTCCCCGCCTGCGCAGGCCCGGACCACGGTACCGGGTTCTACGGTCACAGGACCGGTATAGGGCGTGGAGGACAGGCTGGGGGCGGAACCGTCCAGGGTGTAGAATACTTGGGTACCCTCGGTCCCGGCGGTCAGCGTTACAAGCCCCTCTTTGTCAATGTCCAGTCTGGGCGCTTTGGCAGGAATCTGGTCAAAGCTCTGGGAAACCAATTCACTGCGGCTGCCGTTCATATTATAGGCCGCAACTGCCCAGATGGTAGCGGGAGGAGAGATGGTAATGGGGCCTGTGTACTTCTTACTCTCCTGATTCAGCGCCCCGTTTTCCGTAGAATAGTAGATCTGTGCGCCGTCCTGAGCGGAAATGGTCACCTGAAGCTGATTTCCTACCACTTCATAGGAGAAGGTGGGTTTCTGAACGGGGCCCAGGTCCGTGCCGTTGGGGTCGCAGTCGTAGTAAGAAGAACCGCTCTCCAGACTGACACCGCGGCGGCGGTACAGCTCATTGACCGTGACGAATTCATAGCCCCGATCCAGCAGGATATCAATGGCCTCCAGGGCACCGTCCACACTGGTGGAATGGATGTCGTGCAGCAGAATAATGGCGCCGTCATATGCCTGGTTCACCACACGATTCTTCACGATCTCACTGTCCCGATCCTGCCAATCCACAGGGTCAATGGACCAGAAAATCAGGGGAGCGCCCACAGCCTCCCGGACCCGGGAGTTCACGCTGCCATAGGGCGCACGCACCACATAGGTACTGCCTGCTCCGGCAACCCGGTTCAGGCGTGCGTTGGTGTCGTGGATCTGGTCGTAGATCTCACCGCTGGAAAGCCCCGTCAGATCAGAGTGATCCCAGCTGTGATTTGCCAGCTGGTGACCTTCTGCATACATCCGTGTGATTTCCTCCTGGTAAGTCGATGCCCGGTTTCCCAGCATAAAAAATGTCACATGCACGCCCCGCTCTCTGAGCCCGTCCAAGAGCCGGTGGGTGTACGGGCCGGGGCCGTCGTCGAAGGTCATGGCGATCAGCTTGCCGCCGGTTTTGGCTTCCACCGGAGCAGTCACTGCTGCCAAACTCAGCACCATG
>JARIBV010000006.1 GCA_029257335.1 Faecousia sp. | reverse complement strand
GCCAAACTCAGCACCATGACCAATGCCATAAGAATCAATCCTATGCGTTTCATTGCTAACACCTCTTTCGTTAAAGATATGGAATTATCATAACATATTGATCCATAAATTTCCATACCTAACAGGATTTTTCCACAAATTTGGCAGTATTTTCCCGGTCTGTGTTAAAAAAACAGATTTGCGCAAGTTTTCCTTGTGCATGGGAAGAATGTAGTCTATAATAGAAGGAATCAATCTCATATGAGGTGAATCCCCATGGACATTATTATCATCGGCGGGGGTGCCTCTGGTCTTATGGCGGCCATTGCCGCAGCCAGATCCCCCCACAATCAGATTACCATTCTGGAGCGGCAGGCCCGGGTGGGCCGGAAGCTCCTTTCCACCGGAAACGGCCGTTGTAACCTCTCCAACGCCAACCTGTCTGCCCTGCATTACCACGGCCTTTCGCCGGAGTTTGTAACGCCCAGTCTGGAGGCCTTTGGCCTGGAAGCCACCCTGGATTTGTTCCACAGCCTGGGGCTTTTGACCGTTCAGGAATCCAGCGGAAAAATTTATCCCTGGTCCGACCAGGCGGGAAGCGTGCTGGATGTGCTCCGCTTTGCCATCCAGAAGCCCAATATCTCCCTGCGAACCGCCTTTGAGGTGCGCAAGGTGCAGCAATACCCCGATGGGTTCCGGGTCATAGGCCCGGAAGAATCCCTGACCTGTCACAAGCTCATCATTGCCTGCGGCGGGCTGGCCGGTACCGCTCTGGGCGGCTCCATGTCCGGGTATCAGCTGCTGAGAAGCCTGGGCCATAAATGCTCCCGGCTCAGTCCCGCTCTGGTGCAGGTAAAATCCTCCTATCCCCGGTGTGCCTCTCTCAAAGGCATCCGGGCCAACTGCCGTCTGTGGGTCACCAAAGACCGGCAAACCATTATAGAAAACCAGGGAGAAGTCCAGTTTACTCAGTACGGCCTCAGCGGCCCTGCCATTTTTGAGGTCTCCCGGTTCCTGTGCCGGGAGACGGGAGATTGGGTGTGCCATCTGGATCTTCTGCCCCAGATGACAGCGGAAGCCCTTCTTGCCCATCTGCGGCAGCGGCAGGCTCTGGCACCCGCTCTGGAGGCCGGGGACCTGTTGACCGGAACGGTCCACAACCGTCTGGGAAGGACCCTTGTGCAGGAAGCGGGGATCGGGCTCACCACCCCCGCCGCCTCCCTGACACAGCAGGACCTGGAAGCCGTGGCCGCTGTTACAAAGGATCTCTCCCTCACCCTTACGGAGCTGATGGGCATGGACAGCGCACAGGTTACGGCCGGTGGCATTCTCACCGCTGACTTTGATCCTGCCACCATGGAAAGCCGCCTGTGTCCCGGCCTCTACGCCTGCGGCGAGGTGCTGGACATCGACGGCGACTGCGGCGGCTACAATCTGCAATGGGCCTGGAGCTCCGGCTATAGCGCCGGAACCAACGCCGGAAAGGAGTTTGCATGATTCGTATTCAGGACATTTCCCTTCCCGTAAAGCACAAGCCCCAGCAGCTCACCTCTGCCGTGGCCCGGATGCTCCATGTGGCGCCGGGAGAAATCGAAACCCTGCGCATTGCCCGACGATCCATCGATGCCCGGAAAAAGAATCGGATCCAGTGGGTCTACTCCGTGGATGTTTCCATCCCCAAGAAGGAGGAAGCCCTGCTGCGGCGGGGAGGCAAGATCGGCCCTGCTCCCACATATCATTATGAGATCCCCTCCCCTGCCCGTCTGCCTGCCCGGCGGCCCATTGTGGTGGGCTTTGGCCCTGCCGGTATGTTTGCGGCCCTGCTTCTGGCAGAGGCCGGACTTCGGCCTCTGGTGCTGGAACGGGGGCAGGATGCCCGGACCCGGCACCGTCTGGTGCAGGAATTTTGGAAATCGGGCATTCTGGACCCCCACTGCAATGTACAATTCGGAGAGGGCGGCGCCGGTGCCTTCTCTGACGGAAAGCTCAACACCGGAACCCATGACCCAAGAAACCGCTGGGTTTTGGAGCAGCTGGTCCGCTTTGGTGCCCAGGAACAGATCCTCTATGACGCCAAGCCCCATGTGGGCACGGATGTCCTGTTGCAGGTGATCCAGAATCTTCGCCGCCGGGTGATTGACTTGGGAGGCGAGGTGCGCTTCGGCGCTCAGCTCACAGGCCTTGTGGAAAAGGAGGGCGCATTGACTGCCGTTACGGTTTCTGCCAACCAAAAGGAGGAGCAGATTCCCTGTGACAGGCTGATTCTGGCCATCGGGCACAGTGCCCGAGATACCTTTTCCATGCTTCTGGAAGCAGGGCTGCCCATGGAGCCAAAGCCCTTCGCCATGGGTGTTCGGATCGAGCATCTGCAAAGCCGGATCAACCTCAGCCAATACGGCGGCACGCCGGGGCTGCCTCCGGCAGATTATAAGCTCTTTACCCATCTGCCAGACGGGCGGACGGTGTACACCTTCTGCATGTGTCCCGGCGGCTTCGTGGTGGCGGCTGCCTCGGAAGAGCAGGGCATTGTCACCAACGGCATGAGCTATTCCGGCCGGAGCGGCACCAATGCCAATGCCGCCGTGCTGGTATCCCTCCAGCCGAAGGACTTCCCCTACCCCGGCCCGCTGGGAGGCATGCTGTGGCAGAGAGAGCTGGAACAGAAGGCCTACACCCTATCCGGCTCCTACAAGGCCCCGGCCCAGACCGTGGGGGATTTTCTCAAAGGGGTGCCTACCACCTCCTTTGGGTCCGTAACCCCGACCTATGCCCCCGGGGTCACCCCCTGTGACCTGCACCAGTTCCTTCCCGACTGCATCACGGCACCTCTTTCTCAGGGTTTGCAGGCTCTGGACGGGAAGCTCCGGGGCTTCGCAGCCCCCGACGCCGTTCTGACCGGCCCGGAAACCAGAAGCTCCTCTCCCGTTCGGCTCCTTCGGGACGAACATCGAGAGTCCCGGATTCGGGGCCTTTACCCCTGTGGAGAAGGCGCGGGCTATGCCGGTGGAATCCTCTCTGCTGCCGCCGATGGCATCCGCTGCGCCGAATCCCTCATTGCATCCATATCGGTTCAAAAGGAGGAATTGATTTGAAAAAGCCTTTGAACAAAATCGCACTGTCCATCCAGCGGAAACGGTTTAATAAGATTTCCGGGTTTTTGCTGCTCGCTTCCCTGCTGATGCTGTTTTGTGTCATGGTCTCCATATTGCTTGAGATTGGAATTTCCCTGCTCTATTCGGGTCTGCCGCTTGAACAGGCCCTGTACCGTGCCCTGTATCGCCTCAATGGCGGCTGGGGATATCTGCCCTACTGCGTGCTGGTTCTGATTGCACTGCGAATCTGGATGGGGCGAGGATTCTTTCAAACTGCCCTTCGGTCCTCCCGCACCATGACCGTAAGTGCATTTTTCCAGATTTTATCCGTATTTCTCTTTGTTCAGGTCTTTACCTCCCTGTTTTCCCAGTATATCGAGCAAATTCTGAATTATTGGGGACTCAGCAGCTATCTGGCTCTGGAGGCCGCCTCCGGTCAGAACAACCCCTTTTCCGTCATCCTCTACGCCTCCATCGGCGCACCCATCGTGGAAGAATTTTTGTTCCGAGGCGCTATTTTGCAGCGCATGATCCCCTGCGGGAAACGGTTTGCCATGGTCTTTTCCTCCCTGCTTTTTGGGCTGTTCCACGGAAACATCATCCAGATTCCCTTTGCATTTCTGGTGGGTCTGATCCTGTCCTACGTTGCGGTTGAATACTCCCTGCTGTGGAGCATCCTGCTTCATTTTATCAACAACTGTATCTTGTCCCAGGTCCTGTCCTTTTTCCCCATGGCACAGAGCACGGTTATTTTACTCTGTTCCATTGCAGCTCTTGTGATCCTCACCGTAAAAGCCAATCAGATCCGGGCTTATCACCGGAGCTTGCAGCCCATGAGCCGGGAGGCCGTATTGGGCTTTTGGACCGCTCCTCTCACCATTGTCTTTCTCATTGTCGTGCTGTTCAACACTGCATCGTCCATCATGCCCATATAAGACCGAATTGCTTCAAACATACAAAACAGGTGATTTCCAAACTTTCTGGAAATCACCTGTTTTTCTATGAACTCATATTTATTCCGATTCTACCGGCTTGTTTTTTCTCCTTTTTGCAAGCGCAAGCACAGCCGCCGCAGCTGCCGTTACAGGCAGGGCTACCACCAAAATCTTCCCATACAGG
>JARIBV010000084.1 GCA_029257335.1 Faecousia sp. | reverse complement strand
CCTTCCTGACCGTCCACTTCGTGGATAGCAGAAATCAACATACCACAGCTATCAATGCCCATCATCTTGCGAGGAGGCAGGTTAGTGATAGCAAGCAGAGTCTTGCCAACCAGATCTTCCGGCTCATAATAATCATGAATACCGCTTAAAATAACACGATCTACACCACTTCCATCGTCCAAAACGAACTTTAAGAGCTTCTTGGACTTCTTCACAGCCACGCATTCCTTGCACTTTACGGCACGGAAATCGGACTTCTGGAAGGTTTCAAAATCCACCATTTCTTCAAACAAAGGCTCAACCTTTACCTTGGAGAGATCAAAGGAAGCCTCTGCATTTTTCGGAGCAACAATGGAAGAAGCAGTTGTCGATGTGCAATCTTCATTTTCGCAAACGGCTTCAGGAGCAGAATCGCTTACACCATTTTTCTTCTTTACATCATCCAGGGGTTTCATTGTGGGGAAGAGCAGAACATCGCGAATAGAGGCCGAATCAGTCAAAAGCATAACCAAACGATCCACGCCAAAGCCCAGGCCACCCGTGGGAGGAAGGCCATATTCCAACGCTGTAACATAATCATAGTCCACCTGGGCGTTGCTGTTGGGATCCAGAGCCTTCCGCTCCGCTACCTGACGCTCAAAGCGGCCCTTTTGGTCAATGGGATCGTTCAACTCAGAAAATGCATTACCAAACTCTGTTGCGTTGATGAAGTACTCAAACCGCTCGGTGAATGCAGGATCATTGGGCTTACGCTTGGCCAGGGGGCTGTTTTCCACGGGATAGTCATAGATAAAGGTGGGCTGAATCAGCTTTTCCTCTACAAACGCATCAAAGAACTCCGCCAGAATGGCTCCCTTGGTGGGAATCTCAGGCAGCTCCACATGGTGCTCCTTTGCTGCGGCAACGGCCTCTTCGTCAGAAGAAATCGCAGCAAAATCAACGCCGGAATACTTCTTGACCGCCTCAACCATGGTCAGACGCTCCCAATGGTTCAGATCGATCATATGTCCCTGATAAGGAATGGTGAGACTGCCACAGACCTTCATGGCTACGGTCTTCATCATGTCCTCCACCAGATCCATCATGCCGTGATAGTCTGTGTAGGCCTGATACAGCTCAATGGTGGTAAATTCAGGATTGTGCTTGGGATCCATGCCCTCGTTCCGGAAGATACGGCCCACCTCGTACACCTTGTCCATGCCGCCTACGACCAGACGCTTGAGGTACAGCTCTGTTTCAATACGCAGGACCATATCCATATCCAGGGTGTTATGGTGGGTGATGAAGGGGCGAGCGGAGGCGCCGATCTCAAAGGGTGTCAGAATCGGGGTATCCACCTCCAGGAAGCCTCTGTTATCCAGGAAGCTCCGCAGTTCACGCATAATCATACTGCGCTTTACAAAGGTATCCTTGACCTCAGGATTCACAATCAGATCCACATAACGTTGACGATACCGGGTCTCTCGATTGGTGAGGCCGTGGAATTTCTCAGGCATAGGCAGAAGAGACTTGCTCAGCAGCACAGCCTTTCTCACACGGACAGAAATCTCGCCCTTCTGCGTGCGGAACATATCGCCCTCTACACCGACAATGTCGCCGATATCGTTCTTTTTAAACCGGTTGTAGCTCTCCTCAGACTCCATTTCGTCCATCCGGACATAGAGCTGCACACGGCCGGAGCTGTCCTGCAGGTCGCAGAAAATAACCTTGCCCATGCCGCGCTTGCTCATCAAACGGCCTGCCAGTCGGACAGTCTTGCCCTCCAGCTCCTCAAAATTTTCCTTTACATCCTTTGCAAAGGAATCAAAATCAAACTTCGTCTGTGCGAACGGATTCATGCCATCGGCTTGAAGCTGCTCAAGCTTCTCACGACGGATTTTAACCTGATCGCTCATAGACATTTCAGACGCAGGTACAAACTTTCCCATGATTAACCTCTCAACTCTATTTATCTTGTGACACGCAGAATCTTAAATTCCGTGCGTCCCACCAGGGAATCAATCACCACAGACTCCCCTGCTGTCTTACCAATCAGGGCACGACCTAAGGGAGAGTCATCAGAAAGCTTGCCCTGCATGGGGTTTGCTTCCTGAGAACCGGTGATTCGCAGTTCCAGGACCTCATTTTCACGGGTGTCTTCCACAGTCACCTTGCAGCCCAGTCCAATACGGCCATTGGATTCATTTTCATCCTCGATCAGAACGGCATGTGCCAGAATGTCTTCAATCTCATTGATCCGGCCAAACAGCTTCGCCTGTTCGTTTCTGGCCTCATCGTATTCACTGTTTTCGGACAAGTCACCCTGGGACCGGGCTTCTTTAATGTCCTCCACCACTTCCTGCATACGGGTGGTCTTTAAATATTGCAGTTCCTCCTCCAGCTCTTTCACTCTGGCAGGGGTCAACTTAAATTCTTTTGCCATAGCAATCAAATCCTTTCCATACATAGGTTCTAACCTTATCCAACTAATTATAGAGGATTTTCATCTTCTAGTCAAGGTGATTCCGCGAATCAAGTGCAGAAATTGCCGCCTGAATTTGAGGATCCTGCTCAGGAGACAACAGACCGGCCAGCAAGTTTCCTTTCATTTCTTCGTTCAACTCCACCGGTACATCCGGCGTGATGCCAATGCCCTCCAGATGGAGGCCACTGGGTGTATAATACTTCCCGGTGGACAGATTGACCCCGGAGCCGTCATTCAGTTTAAAGGTCTGCTGATAATAGCCTTTTCCCGTGGTTTTTTCTCCCACAACAACTGCCCATTCATATTCCTGCAAGGCCGCTGCAAAATACTCAGCCGCAGAATAGGAATCTCCGTTTACCAACACTGCCATAGGAATTTTTACGCAGTCTTCATCGGATTCATCGACCGTAATGCGCACGTCGTGGGTCTCACTGCGGAACACCTCGCCTTCCGGCAGAAGATAGTCCAAAATAGATACCAGTTCACTCTTTGCTCCGCCGGGATTAAAACGGACGTCAAAAATGATTCCCTTTGCATTCTGTTTCAGCAGCGCCTCCACTGCCTCATTGGTTTCTTTGAATGCCTTATTCTGGAAATTTTTGATTGTTACCAAACCGTATCCGGAATCCAAAATCTGATAATTGACTACGGGGACATCCACCTTCATCCGCTTTAAGGTAAACTCTTTCTTTTCACCATCGCGGCTGACTACCAGGGTAACCTTCGTCCCCTCCTTGCCCCGGACCAGCTCCGCTGTTCCGCTCCTGCCAAGCTCTGCACAGCTCTTGCCTTCCACTTCCAGCAGGATATCCTTTACCTGAATCCCCGCCTGGTCTGCGGAACTGCCGGGAACCACATCGATGATCTCCAGCTCTTTGTGCTCTTCGTCCTCATGGATAGTAATACCCACCCCTACATATTCATTCTTTGCTGCTTCCACATGGGCGGCATACTCTTCCGCAGGGATATAGTAACTCCAGCGGTTGCCCAGTGAATTCACCATAGCCTCTGCTCCGGCGTCACCCATGGCCTTCGTGTCTACATCGTCTGCAAAATTCTGCTGAATCAGCTGATACAGCTGGGTCAGCTTGTTTGTTGGCACGGGAGGTTTGGCCAGTTCTTTTTCCACTCGGCTCTCCACAAAAATTGAAACACAGAACGCAGTAATCAAAACTGTCATGAGATATGACAGAACCTTCATCAATTTCTTTTCGTTCAAGAGATTTCCCTCACTTCATTAAATATGACTTTGCCCACAGCCCCAAATGGGGCTGTGGGATCAGAGATTAGATATAATCCATAGGGTTCACATGGCTGCCATTATAGTAAATCGTCAGGTGCAGATGAGGTCCGGTGGACCAGCCGGTGGATCCAACATAACCGATGACCTGTCCCTGCTCCACATACTCACCGCTGGATACCACATAGTGGGTCATGTGGGCAGACAGTGAGGAATACCCGTCTCCATGGTTCACCGTAACATAATAACCATAAACATCGGAATATGTAGCTGTGGTTACATAGCCGCTGCGGACAGCATAAATGGGAGTACCGCTTCCGGCACCCAGGTCCACACCGCTGTGGAAGCTCTGCTCTCCTGTGATGGGGTGGGTACGCCAGCCGTAAGGACAGGTAATGGGAGCCTGATAAGGCAGCGGATACATCCATCCGGAAGAAGACCCTCCGCCGTTGCCACCTTCGTTTCCGCCTTCGTCACCGCCGCTGTTGCCGCCTTCGTTTCCTCCCTGGTTGCCGGAGTTGTTGTTCTGGTTTTCTGCCTCTTCTTTTTCGGCCTGTTCTTTTTCGGCCTCTTCCTGCTTCCGCCTTTCCTCTTCTTCTTTTTCTTTTTTCAGAGCGGTTGTATACTCCTGCTCCTTCTGTGCGATTTCATTTGCCAGACTGTTTTCCTTTGCTTCGTATTCCACAAAGGTGCCTTCCATATCACGGGCCTTATAATTGAGCTCGTCCAAAAGCTCTGTAGCCTCCGCGCTGCGGGCATCCAATTCTGCCTGGCTCTCATTGAGAGCCGTTCTCTGCACCTCCAGCGCATCTTTTTCTGCCGCCAGTTCCGTCTGGGCTACCTCAATGGCCTGGGCCGCCTCCCGGAGCTCGTCCATCATCTTCTGGTCTGCTTTTGCAATGTCGGCAACCATGCTCATATTTCCGAGAAACTCAGAAAAATTGTTGGACCGGAACAGCACAGACCAGTAAGAGACATCGCCATTTTCTTCCATGGCACGAATTCTTGCCTGATAATGCACATTCAGATCTTTCTGGCGGACCTTTGCAGCATCCAGCTCCTTTTGCTTCTCGGAAATCAGCTGGTTATAGATCTTGATCTGTGCATTGATATTGTTGATTTCTTCATGGATCAGTTTGATTTCCTGATCGATTTCCATTTTGCGGTTCACCAGATTCTGCTGCTGCTCCGCATTTTCCGCCTGTTTCTCAGCCAGCGCTGCCTTAGCCGCTTTAATGTCTTCTGCTTCTTTTTCCAGTCCATCGATCTCACCCTGGATGGAAGAAGAGCTTGCAGCAAAAACCTGAGCAGGAATGATACTCAAAATTAAACCGATAATCATCATCAGTGCCAGAAAGCCGGCAACGATTGACACAAATTTCTTTTGTTTCATATTATCCTCCTCATCAGTACATTATACATCTAAGAATTTACGAATAGAAGAGAAGCTGCCTACCAGGCCTACAAACAGACCTGCTGCAACGAACACCGCCAGCAGGGGCCCCAGAAGGGTCTGGAACGGAACGAACCGGAAAAGCTCCTTGCTTGCAACGCCATTCATCCACTCGATCAAAGCATCATACAACGCCCACTCCATAAAGAAGGCCAACGCCGCGCCAAACAAGCCTAACAGCATTCCTTCAACCACGAAAGGCAGCCGAATAAAGCCATTGGTCGCACCCACCATTTTCATAATGGCAATCTCATCTTTGCGGTCGTACATGGCGAGCTTGACCGTGTTTGCAATAATGAGCAAAGAAACAATGAGAAGCAGTGCGATCACAACGCCGGATATGATCCGCATGATGTATTGCAGGGATGAAAAATCTTCCGCAAGCTCCATGGGGGCGATGACTTCGGCTACGCCGGTCACACCTTTCAGCTGCTCCACTGTTTCTTCCATAAGGTTGTTGTCTTCCAGGGTCAGAGCGAAACGATCCCGCATTGTCTGGGGATCTACCGAAGCGAAAATGTCTTCATGCTTTTCGGAAAACTCCTTGAGCGCCTCAGCACGGGAGACAAAGGTAGCCTGCTTCACATTGGGAATCATGTTCACCTTCGAGCCCACACTCTTCGCCTCCGCTTCAGAGAAGTTTTCATCAATAATGCAGAGGATCTGGGTATTTTTCGCCTCATCCTCCACTTTGACATTGACATTATAGAGAAGAGCTGAGATGCTGCCGATAATCAGCAGGCAAGCCACCGTGACACACACAGCGGCAAAGGACATAAACCCGCGCAAGAAGATTCCACGGATGCCCTCTTTCATCAAGTAGCCAAAATTATTCATTTTCATAGTGATAATACCCGTCCATTCCGTCGCTGATTACCTTGCCATCGTCAATGACGATGGTCCGTTTCGTGAAGCGTTCCACCAATTCCCGCTCGTGAGTAACTACCAGAACCGTGGTGCCCAACGCATTAATCTGCTCCAGAAGAAGCATGATCTCATAGGACCGGGCAGGGTCCAGGTTGCCGGTGGGCTCATCCGCAATAATCATGGAGGGGTTATTCACCAATGCGCGGGCAATGGCAACACGCTGCTGCTCGCCGCCGGACAGCTCGTCCGGATGGCGTTTGGCTTTGTCCTCCAAACCGACCAGCTCCAGAACATAAGGAACGCGCTCCCTGATATTCTTTTCCGTTGCGCCAATCACACGCATGGCAAAGGCAACATTTTCATAAACGGTCTTATTTTGAATCAAGCGGAAATCCTGAAACACAACGCCCACAGTGCGGCGCATAAAGGGAATGTCCTTTTTACGAATATGTTCAAGATCATAGCTATTGACATGGACGCTACCTTTTGTCGGCTTGATCTCGCCGGTAATCAACCGGATAATGGTGGATTTACCGGAGCCGGAGGGGCCCACCAGGAAGACGAATTCGCCATCCTCAATGCGCATCGACACGCCCTGCAAAGCCGTGTTTCCCACCGTATAGGATTTTACAACATCGTTAAATTCAATCATTTTCTATATCAGCTCCAATATACAGCGTAACCGAATTGTAACACATTGTAATTAAGAAGTCAATGGAAATTCCCGATCCGATGTTCTTTTCAGTCTTTTTTCACAAAAAATGTGCGGCAGGAAAACCTGCCGCACGGAGATTTAAGGTGCATTATGCGGTTCCCGAGAGGCCAGATATTTCCGGACCATAAGGGCAACCTTGAATATAATTGCATGGTCAAACTGACGAAGATCCAGGCCCGTAAGCTTCTTGATCTTCTCCAGACGGTAGACCAGGGTATTACGATGGACAAACAGCTTTCTGGAAGTCTCAGACACATTCAGGCTGTTTTCAAAGAACTTGTTGATGGTGAACAGGGTCTCCTGATCCAGAGAATCCAGAGGATTCTTCTTGAAGACTTCAGACAGGAAAATCTCGCACAGGGTGGTAGGCAGCTGATAAATCAGACGGCCGATGCCAAGATTTTCATAGTTGATGATACTCTTCTCAGTATCAAAAACCTTGCCCACATCGATGGCGGTCTGCGCTTCCTTATATGCATCTGCCAGCTCCCGCAGGTGCCCGGAAACCGTGCCGATGCCAATGACCGTCTTGATGAACAGCTCGGTCTTCAGCACATCTTCCATAGACTGCGCAATTTTCTGCAAGTCTTCGGATGTGGTTGTGGGCCCAATCTGCTTCACAACAGCAATGTCCGTCTCGTTGACGCTGAGGACAAAATCCTGAAGCTTGTCCGGGAACATGCCTTGCAGCACATCCACCGCCGCCACATCTCCATGCCCCACCTGACGGACCAGGAATACCGCTCTGGGTGCATCGGTGGAGAAATGCAGCTCCTTGGCACGGATATAGATGTCACCGGGAAGAATGTTATCCATGATAATATTCTTGACGAAGGTTCCTCTATCATGCTTTTCTTCATAGAAGACCTTGGCATCATTGAGCGCAACATAGGCCATACAGCACAAGCTGGCAGCCAGCTCATCCTCGCCGGAGACAAACACAGCATACTCATAGTAGTTGCTGCTGCCCACCATTGCCTTGTAGGTCTTGCCCTCAAATGTTACCATGGAGTCAAAAGAGCTGCCAACCTTCAGGGCAGCCTCCTGCCACTTCTCCCCCAGCATAACAGTCTCACTGCATGATACGATATTACCCTCCGCATCGATCACACCAAGCACTCGATCCGTGGCTTCCTTTAATTGAACAATTACACTCTGAAAAATACGATTGGACATTGGTAGTGCCCTCCTCCTGAAAATTGCATAAAAACGGTTTACACAAAATCACGGATATATAATACACCTTTTTTGCGCATTTTGCAAGTACCTTTTGACATAATATTGCAAAATCATGCTTCTTTTTTATGGAATATCACAGGATTTGTTCATTCATACCCTTTGCAGGGGCATTTACCCATCGGAAACATGCTCAATTCCCCTGCCGAAGCACCATTTCTTCCGCCTGGCTCAACAATCTCACCTGGCCTCTCGGCAAATTCCCAAGGGTGAGGCCGCTTTCAGACTGCCGTTCCAGATAGGTAACAGGCATACCGCGGCTGGCCATCATTCTGCGCACCTGGTGATATTTCCCTTCGCAAACCGTTACCCTGCTCTCGCCGGGGCCCAGAGGCTCCAGGACTGCTGGAAGGCAGACGGTTCCGTCTTTCAGTATAAGGCCCTGAGAAAAGGCCGCCACATCCTCCGCCGTAGCTTCCCCCTCATGGCGTGCGTAGTAAATCTTGGGCACCCGATGCCTGGGTGAAATCAGGAAGTGTGCCAGGTCTCCGTCGTCGGTAAACAGGAGAAGCCCTTCGGTCTCTTTATCCAGCCGCCCTACAGGTGCAACACGCCGCCGGTACCGGGGCGGGATCAGCTCCATCACGGTTCTGTCCCTGGGGTCCTGGGTCGAGGTTACGAAGCCTGCCGGCTTATTCAGCATCAAAATAACAGAACCGGAAAAAATCCGCTCTCCGTCCAAAGTGATGGCCTGCGCCTCTGGGTCCACCTTCCTGGCTCCGTCCCGAACGATGACGCCGTCACACTGAATTCTCCCCGCTTTTAATGCGTCCTTGACCTGGCTCCGGGTGAGAAGGCCGGTATTTGAAATGGCCTTATCCAATCTCTGCAACATTCTTTCCACCTTCCGTTCTATTTGTCCCAGCTGTGCTCATAGATTGTACAACCAAACATAACTGGAGGGATCTGTATGGTCGTGATGACCGCAAAAATCAATAAAAAAAGAGTTCTCATGGTTCTGGGGGCACTGGTTGCCCTGATCGTTCTGCTCTGTATGATTACCGGAGGCAAGACAGATCCGGACCACGCAGAGCCGGTGTCCCTGCGTACCAATGACGCCAGAGTGCAATATCTGGAGGACTGCGGCTGGAATGTGGTGGTCTCCCCTGTTAAAACCCAGCAGGTTCTGATTCCCACCGAAAGCTCCGAGGTCTTCGGGAGGTATAATGCACTGCAAATCAGCCAGGGCTTTGATCTTTCAAAGTATGCCGGAAAAACCGCGACCCAGTATGTCTATGAAGTGGAAAACTATCCCAACGCCTCCGACCCTGTGTATGCCACCCTGCTTCTGTATGACAACCGTGTCATCGGCGGCGATGTGACCGACACCTCCGCAGGCGGTGTTGTTCAGGGGCTTCGGCAGCAGAGCAAATCCTTCGACTGATTATAACATAGAAAATAACCCTTGACAATCTGCAGTTGTGACTGTATGATGAAACTACAACTGAATCGTACTCTTCAGGGCAGGGTGTAATTCCCGACCGGCGGTATAGTCCGCGAGCGGCTCCACGGAGCTGTTGAGCTGGTGAAACTCCAGCACCGACAGTATAGTCTGGATGGAAGAAGATACGCACACTTTGTGCGAGTATTTTCGGCGCCCGGAGAATCGTTCTCCGGGTTTATTTTTGCATTGGAGGAATTATCAATGAAGTCTCGCACAATGTCCGTAAAAGAATTGGTCATGCTGGCCATGCTCAGTGCCATTGCCTATGCTGCAGTCTCTGTCTGCCGCATTCCTCTGGGATTTGCGGAATATCTCAAGTATGAGCCCAAAGATGTGATTATTACCATCGGCGGCTTTCTCTTCGGTCCCCTGGCTGTGGTGGCAGTCTCCCTGGTTGTCTCCCTGGCAGAAATGATTACCATCAGTCATACCGGCCCCATTGGCATGATTATGAATGTGGTATCCAGCTGTGTCTTTGGCTGCACCGCTGCCTTTGTCTATAAGAAAAAGCACACTCTCAAGGGTGCCATTCTGGGGCTTTCTCTGGGCGTGGTATTTTCCACCATTGTAATGATGTTCTGGAATTACCTGATCACCCCCATGTATCAGGGCGTTCCCCGGGAAGCCATCGCTCAAATGATGATACCTGTGTATCTTCCTTTCAATCTTTTGAAAGGGACCATCAACGCCGGCATTATCCTTCTGATCTATAAGCCCATTGTAATCAATCTGAGAAAGCTGGGTATTTTAAGCCAAAAAGATTCTCCCGCCGTCCCTCAAAGGAAAATCCGTCCGGAAGCGGCCCTTCTGGGACTGCTCCTGCTGGTCAGCTGTATTCTCTTTGTTCTGGCCCACCAGAAAATCATCTGATAATATGATTGTCATATTCAGCTCCGCCGGAATCCCTCCGGCGGAGCTGTTGTTCTTGGTACAAAGGCGGACCGTTTCCTGCACTAACCCGCTATGCCCGTTCCCATCCTATATTGGGATGCTGTCTTTCCATTGTTATACGAAAAGGCTGCCAATTTCTTGAATACGCCGGGTGCGGATGAGCATGCTGACCGCACTGGTTGTGCATGAAAAACGGTCATATTGTGCATGCTCGCCGGAGCCGTTGTGCGTAGGATTTGACCCCGTTATAATGGAATTAGCATTCGTCAGAATGCAATTCATTATAGGAGGTCAATGCAATGACCAATTACAAAGAGATCCTGAGACTGGCTGCACTCGGGATCAGCAAACAAGACATTGCCGCATCGTGTCAATGCTCCAGAAACACGGTACGTAATGTGCTCAATGCAGCTGCAGAGCAAAACATCTCCTGGCTTACCGCCAGAGAGAGCAGCAACGAAGCGCTGCGGCAGCTGTTGTTTCCTGGCAGTAGTGGAAAGGTAGTATACCGGATGCCGGATTACGAGCACATCCATTATGAAATGCAGAAGAGCGGTGTCACCCTCAGCCTTCTGTGGGTAGAGTATTGCGAGCAGTGTCGGGCCAATGGAGACATTCCTTACCAGTCCACACAGTTCAATAAATATTATTCTGACTATGTTAACAAGACGAAAGCCACCATGCACTTGGACCACAAAATTGGCGACACCATGCAGGTAGACTGGGCTGGTCAGACGGGAGGTAT
>JARIBV010000047.1 GCA_029257335.1 Faecousia sp. | reverse complement strand
CCTTCCACCTTGGGAAGGATGCTGTGACCTGCCTCCTGGAGCCGATACATCATCTGCTCGCAGTTCACCTGGTTTTTCGCACAGCCCAGGGAGATGAATCCAATATTTGCCATGTTTATTCCTCCGGTTCTCCGTCCATGGATTCGCCCCGCCGGTTCAGGACCCGGCGAATGTCCTGCCAGGCATAGCCCCTGCGCAGGAGGGCGTCAATGGTCTTTTTCAATTCCTTGCGATCCGGCTCCGGGCTCAGTTTTCGATCCAGATAATCCATAATCGCTTCATCCGGCTCCGGCAGATTCTCCAGAGCCTGATCCCAGAGCTCTCTGGGAATCTTTTTTTCATAAAGCATCTGCCGCAGACGGGCCGGGCCATAGCCCCGGCTCAAGCCTCTGCGAACCAGCTGCCGTGCCGTGTCCAAGTCGTCTACCAGCGACAGCTCCTGCATCCAGCTGACCGCAGCCCGGGCATCTTCCTGGGACTCCCCTTTTCGCCGCAGCCGCTGCTCCAAATCTCCTGCGGAAACAGCCGCGGCAGAGACGATCCGCACCGCCCGCATCTTGGCAGACATGCCGCCGGCGGCCTGCCGGATTTGATTCAGCTCCTCCTGACTGATCTCACGGCCTTGGTACAAACCAAAGTCCATGATGGTCTGGGGGTACAGCCGGAGCTTGCTCCGGTCGGACAGGGTCAGATCATACCGTCCCGCCCGGTCTGCCTGTTCCGATATTGCATCAATCTTCATCGTTAAAATCGTCAGCGCTTACGGCAACAGGCTTTTCTGCCGCCTTGGCAGCCTTGGCTCTGGGGCCGGACTGGAGCTTGTACAGATTTTCCCGCACCTTCTGCTCCAGATCTGCCATAAGCTCAGGATGATCCAGCAGATACTGCTTTGCATTGTCACGGCCCTGTCCGATTCTCTCATCTCCCATGGAGAACCAGCTGCCGCTCTTCTGAACCAGATCCAGCTGCACCGCCAAATCCAGGATTTCGCCGCTTTTGGAGATTCCTTCTCCGTACATAATATCGAAGAACGCCTCTTTGAAGGGAGGTGCCACCTTGTTCTTTACCACCTTGACACGGGTCCGGCTGCCGATCACATCGGAGCCGTCCTTGATGGACTCCACACGGCGCACATCCAGACGAACGGAAGCATAAAACTTCAGTGCATTGCCGCCGGTGGTGGTCTCGGGGTTTCCGTACATGACACCGATCTTCATACGCAGCTGGTTAATAAAGATGACCACGCAATTCGTCTTTGCAATGGAACCGGCCAGCTTCCGAAGGGCCTGGGACATCAGCCGGGCCTGAAGGCCCACAAAGCTGTCGCCCATTTCGCCCTCAATTTCGGCACGGGGGGTCAGGGCTGCCACGGAGTCCACAACCACGGCGTCCACTGCGCCGGAGCGAACCAGAGCGTCCGCAATTTCCAGTGCCTGTTCGCCGGTGTCCGGCTGGGAAACCAGCATGGAGTCGATATCCACCCCCAGAGCAGAGGCATAGTCGGGGTCCAGGGCATGCTCCGCATCCACAAACGCCACTTCGCCGCCCCGCTTCTGGGCCTCTGCCAGAATGTGCAGGGCCAGGGTGGTCTTGCCGGAAGACTCCGGTCCGTAAATCTCAATAATGCGCCCCTTGGGAACACCGCCGATGCCCAGGGCTGCATCCAGATTCAGAGAGCCTGTGGGAATGGCATCTACGGACATCTCAGGCCGATCGCCCAGACGCATGACGGTACCCTTTCCGTAGGTTTTTTCAATTTGTGCCAGCGCCGTATCCAGTGCTTTCTTTTTGTCACTGGCAGGGGTGGGCGCTTCATAAGATGTTTTTTTAGAAGCCATGTTCCTCTTCCTCTCCATTCTTTTGGGCCAAAACCGCCCGTTCAATTCCGTTATAATCGTTTTTCCGCTCTACCACCGTGAAACCGCCCTGTTCCAAAATCCGACACACATCATCTCCCTGGCCCATGCCAAACTCAAAACAGAGCCAGCCCAGAGGCTTCAGAACCGAAGCATAATTCTCCACGATGGAGCGGTAGAAGTCCAATCCGTCCTCACCGCCATCCAGGGCCAGAGCCGGTTCAAAATCCCGGACACTGGGCTGCAGGGCGGACATGTCTTCCGAGCGGACATAGGGAGGATTGGAAACAATCAAATCAAAGGTACCCAAAAAGGCCGGAGCCGGAGCCTTGGCATCCGCCTGGATACAGTTCACTCTGGCTCCCATCTTCATGGCAGCCGCATTTTTCTTTGCCACATTCAGAGCGTCCCGGGAGATATCCGCCAGCGTTACTCTGGCATCCGTCACCTTTCGGGCAATGGCAAGACCGATGCAGCCGGAGCCTGTACACAGGTCCAGAATTCGGGGGTCCTGCTCCAGATACACCGCCTTGGTAATGGCAAGCTCCGTCACGGCGCAGGTGTCGTCTCTGGGGATCAGCACATCCCGGTTCACATGCAGGGTCATACCGTAAAAGTCCCACTCCTGCAAAATGTAGGCCAGAGGCTCTCCGTCTGCGGCCCGGGAGGTAAAGGAATCCATCTGACGGCACACCTGTTCAGAGGCATAGGAATTCCAGTTGGCTACGATCTCCTCCTGAGATTTCCCCGATGCGGCACATAAAAGCTCCCGGGCAATGAGGCCTGCCCGCTGAGGTCCTTCCTCTGCCAGCAGTTCCTTTCTGGTCTCAGAATACAAATCCATGTATTTTTTTACCACCGGTCAGCGCCCTCCTTCTCCGGAAGCACCGCCTCAAGAGACGCAATGCCCACTTCGATCATGCTGTCGTCCGGCTCATTGGTTGTGAAGTTCTGAAACCACATCCCCGGAGCCGTCAGAATCCTGGTCACGGCATTGTCGTATCGTCCCACCAGGCGATTGATCTCATAGCCCACGGCCACCACAAGGGGCAGCAGCAACAGCTTATAGGCAATCATAATCACCTGAAACAGAACGCTTCCCTTCATGGCATACAAGGCCGGCACCGCAGAAAGCAGCAGGGAGGACGCTATGGAAAAGATCAGGATAGACAGCACCATAATGACCAGCAGAAAGCTGGTGCCGCATCTGGGATGGAGTCTGGTCTGCTTTCTCACATTCTCCACCGTGAGAGGCAGTCCCGCCTCATAGCAGCGAATGGTCTTGTGTTCTGCTCCGTGGTAAGAAAACAGCCGTTTCATCTCTCCCATTCGGGAAATCAGATACATATACAACACAAAAATAATCATACGGATCAGGCCTTCCACCAAATTGACCCCCAGGGTACTTTTGATGAAGCCGCTGAACAGGCTGCCAATGACCATGGGCAGCAGGAAGAACAGGAAGATGGACATTGCAAGGCCCATCACCACCGCAAGGCCTACCAGTGCTTTCTGGAATTTTTCGCTTCCCAGCTTCTTTTCCAGCCACTGGTCAAACTTGGATTGCGCAGGCTCGTCCCCTTCCTCCGGTGCCAGATCCGCAGATCGCATCAGAGCCTTTACGCCCACCACATTGGCACTGAAAAAGTTGTACACGCCCCGAATAAGGGGCCAGCGAAGAGGAGAATGTTCCTTGGGGAGCTTTCGGGGGTTCACCTCCACGGTGATTCCCTCTTTGCCCCGCACCACAATGGCATCCTTTTCAGGCCCGCGCATCATAATGCCCTCAATAAGCGCCTGACCGCCGATCATGGTTTTGAATTTTTCCTGAGAGACTTGGTTTTCGTGTTTTGCCATGTTGGGAATTCAACCTTTCTCTATCACTATTGCTCGGTTGCGGGAAGCCGGACCGTAACCAGAGTCCCGCCGCCCTGGGCGTTTTCCAGACTCAGGCTGCCGCCGTGCATCTCCACAATCTCATCGCATACAGCCAGTCCAATGCCGGTGCCTCTGGCCTTGGAGCTGCCCTTGTAAAATTTCTTTTTCACCAGAGGAAGCTCGTCTTCCGGAATACCGGGGCCGTAGTCCCGAATCCGAATCACGATGCTGTTGCCTTCCAGGCGCATAGAGGTATCGATCTGCTTGCCGTCGCCGCCATGCTTGGCGGCATTGTCCAGGATATTGAGCAGCACCTGACGCATCCGCTTTGGATCACAGGGGATCTCCGGAATATCGTCGTCGTTGTCCAGCACCTTTAAGGTGACACCCTCCTGGCGCAGGCGGGAGCCGTACATATACACCGTATCTTCAAATTCTCCCCGCACGTCGGTCATTTCCACATTCAGTGTCATACGGCCGTCTTCCATCCGAGTAAAGTCCAGAAGCTCCGTCACCATTTCTGTGAGCCGGTGGCTTTCCTTCTGAATGATTGCCATTCCTCTGCGGGTCTCCTCCGGGTCCAGGGCCTCATAGGAAAGCAGGGTCTCACTCCATCCGCTGATGGCTGTCAGAGGAGTGCGCAACTCATGAGACAAGGAGGAAATAAACTCCGTCTGGAGCTTTTCGTTCTGGTTGATCTTGTTGGACATATCGTTGATGGTCGCAGCCAGGTCTCCGATTTCGTCATCAAAATGGCTCTTGATCTGCACCCCGTAGCTGCCGCCTGCGATCCGCTTTGCCGTGGCGGTAATGTCCGCCACCGGCTCCAAAATGGAGCGGATGTAGTACCGATTGCTTAAAATCACCACAAGGATGAAAAACAGCGCCACGCCAAAGGCCACCAGCGCCACACTCACCAGCTGCAAATCTACTGCCCGCAGACTGGTCACATAGCGCAAAACACCGATGACCTCTCCGTTGGTGTAGATCATGGGGCTGGACACCGCCATGATCCGCTCTCCGGTTGTAGGGTCGTCCCCCACAAAAACGGCGGTCTGTCCATCCTGAACCGCCTTTTTTACATCGGCAGTGGTGGGATTCTGGCCGCCCCACTGCCCATAGGAGGACGCCACAATGCGGCCCCCCGTATTAATAAACTGAAGCTCAATGCTGTTTTTATCTTCAAAGGCCCGGGCATAGGAAATGCAGGAGCGATAATATTCATTATAGCTCTGTCCAATATAGTTGGCGAAAAAGTCCGTGGTGGTTCTGGCCCGGTGCTTCAAATCTGCCTGCATATTGGAATAGTAATACGCCGCAAAGGCCGCAGTGATCAAAATAACACAGACTCCGGCCAGGGCCGTAACGGGTCCCACGGTATGGGTGAGCCAGCGCCCCTGCAAGCCCTTGAGGTGGATGGGATGTTTGCCTTGTTCGGTGCCCTGGACCTTCTTTCGTCCTCTCAAACGCCCCACTTATATCCGAACCCCCAGACTGTGGTGATGTATTTCGGCGTAGTGGCATCGTCTTCAATCTTGATGCGCAGGCGGCGGATGTTCACATCCACGATCTTCAGTTCTCCGTCATAATCTCTGCCCCAGACGGCGGTGAGCACATCCTCTCTGGACAGCGCTCTGCCGGGATTCTGCATGAAGAGCTTCAGGATGGAATACTCCACCTGGGTCAGACGGATGCGCTCCCCGTTCTTTTCCAGGGTCCGGTTGCGCACATTCATGACAAACGGCCCGTGAGACAGCAGCTCCGTCTCCGCCTTGTCCCCGCCGATCCGGCGATACAACGCATCAATTCTCGCCGTCAGCTCCGCAGGGGAAAAGGGCTTGGTCACATAGTCATCCGCACCTGTCATAAGGCCGGTGACCTTGTCCATCTCCTGCGTGCGTGCCGTCAGCATAATAATGCCGATTTGCTTATTGGTTGCCCGGATATTGCGGCAGACCTCAAAGCCGTCGATATCCGGCAGCATAATATCCAAAATTGCCACGCCAATGTCCGGATGCTCCTTGAGCCGCTCCAAAGCCTCCATGCCCGTTCCCGCCTCAATGGCGTCGTAACCGGCCCGCTTCAGATTAATCACCACAAAGCTGCGGATATTGACTTCATCTTCCAAAATTAGAACCTTCTTCATCTGTGGTCCCTCCTCAGGTTTCCCCTGTCTTCCAGTCCTCATGGATAAAGTTGAAGTTGGAGATCAATGTCTGCTGATCCAGCCCTTCCGCCTCTGCACCGGGGCTCAGAAGGGCTGCATACACCACCTCGTCAGTCTGCTTCAACACAAACATGTCGGAATTCTGACCCAGGTTCTGGCGCTCCTCGCCTGTCAGTGCATAAATCGTAAAGAGCTCCACATCATCGGCCAGAGAAAATACATAGCCCTGGGTGTTGCCCAGAGGCTTTCCCTGGGACACATGAATCTCTTCTGCCCACTCTTTTTCCAGGCACACATACCAGCGTTCCGGATAGTTGTGGTAGGTGTAGACCTTGTCCACCGCTTCTCCCGCAGGCATCATGTTATACCATCGCAAAATGTCCTGACTGCCGTCCTCCGGCCCCATCTGGCTGGGAATTTCAATCAGGCCGTCATTGTCGATGTCGCCGCTGTAGACATAGTAATTGCGCATGGTCTTGACGCTTGTTCCGGCGTCCTTGGACAGGGCCACATTGGTAAATTTCCCCTGCTCCACCGTATATACATCCGTAATGATGGTATCTTCATCATACAAACTGGCGGCGAACACCGCCTGATAATTGCTGCACATTCCGCCGGAGGCGATTCGTTTCAGCCGTTCGGCCGGTACGGACATAGGGGCCTCCCCCACCCGCTCAATGAGGTCCGTGGTGTAGTCATAGAGCTCAGCCACTCCGTTGGAGTCGTCTCCCCCTGGGCGGAGGATCACAAGCTCCCGGCGAAGATCCCGGTCCAGGTCCAGGGTCAGAAATCTGGTATATCCGGCAGTCAGCATGGTTGTGGGTGCCTCTCCTCCGAATCCATAGACCGACAGAGAATGGAGCACCTCATTGCCGGCTTTCCGGCCCACCACCACCTCTACCCCCGGGTTGGAGTCCATGTCCACATATTCCACCTGCTCAAAATCGGTGCCGGAGGCCTCCATCACCACGGTATTTTCATAGGCATCGTCGCGTTTAAAGAACACCAGCACCTTGAGTGGCCGCTCTCCGGTCCCCTTGGCAAATACCAGGGCCTCCTGGACCCCGTCGCCATTCAGGTCAGCCATCTGCACGGTCTGCTGGTTCTCGCCCTGGATTGGGGCGCAGTAGCTGAGGCCCGTCATGGCTTTGTCAATGACCTTCTGCAAATTACTGGCATCCTCGGACCGTTTGGGAAGGCGGTACATTTCGTCCACCGTCTTCATCATGCAGCCGCTGAGCAACATCATCAGGACCACACACAGTATTACAATCGACCAACGCCGCACGAAACACACCTCTTTGCATCCAAACTTTTGCAGGCAGTGCACTACCTTATCCAAATAATTATAGCCCACTTATCGTAAAAAAGCAAGTGAACATCCTTGAATTCCGGGGCTTGTGAGACAGAATCCGGAATTTGGGCCATTTTACGACTGGGATTGAAGCACCACATTTTCCTGCCCCAGCAAGCGTCCCAGCTCCTCCAACATGATGGTCTGCGGCGTACACATGGTACCTCTGCGCACCTTTGTATCCGCAAAGTACAGCAAAACAGGGCTGGTTCCCGGGAACATATTCAAAATGGCCTTGGTCTTTCCATACGCTTTGCAGTTCTCAGTGGGAAGACGAATGTACAGCTTTCCCTGTGCCTGAATCGCCGGCTGGGGTGCCTGTGTGTGTGCCGTTTCCGTATAGGTCTCAATGGGAACTGCCCGATTGACCACGATCTGAGGCTCTTTTTCGTCCCGAATGGAGAGCCGCCCCGTGATTACCACTGCGGTTCCTTCCTTGAGATATCCGCCATATTGGTTGAGCACATTGGAAAACGCCAGCATTTCAATGGCCGCGGTGTCATCTTCCAGGGTCACATAGGCCATCATGGACTGATTCCGGGTGGTTTTCATCCTGACCTTCTGGATAATACCCGCCACGCTGACAATGGTATCATCCTGAACACCGGCATCCTCATTCATAAGAGAGCCGATGGTCACCACTCTGGTGTTTTTGAGATAGGGCCTGTAGTCATCCATGGGGTGACCGGACAGGTACAGCCCCGTGGTCTCCTTCTCCAGAGCCATGCGGTCCGCCTGGCTCATTTCCTTCAGTTTGGGAACAGGCACGGAAATCTCCGTGTCGTCTCCCCCTTCCAGCATCCCGAACAGTCCGATCTGGCCCTCTACATTCCGGCGTCTGCTGTCGGCCACCGCATCCATGGCCCCCTCATACATGGCAAGAAGCTGGCTGCGGTAGAGGCCGAAGCAGTCCATGGCCCCGCATTTAATCAGGTTTTCCACCACCCGCTTGTTCAGCTCTCCCTCTCCCATGCGGCTCAGGAAGTCCTCCAGGCTCCGGAATGGGCCGCCGGATTCCCGCTTAGCGGCGATGTTCTGAATGAGGCCCCGGCCCAGATTCTTCACCGCTCCCAGACCGAAGCGGATCCCCGCTTCTTCTACGGTGAACTTATCAAAAGAATGATTGATGTCGGGGGGCAGGACCTGAATCCCCATCTCCTTGCACTCTGCAATATAGGCCGCAATTTTGTCCGCACTGTCCAGAACAGAGGTCATAAGCGCCGCCATATACTGCCAGGGATAGTGACACTTGAGGTAAGCCGTCTCATAAGAAACCACCGCATAGCAGACTGCGTGGGCCTTGTTGAAGGCATAGTTGGCAAAGTCAACGATCTCGTCATAGATAGACTGTGCCGCTGCCTCCTGGACCCCTCTGGCCACCGCACCGGGAATTCCCTGCTCTGGGTCTCCGTAGACAAAGACCTTTCGTTCGGCCTCAATGACCTTTTGCTTCTTTTTGGAAATGGCACGGCGGATGTTATCTGCCTGTCCCATGGTGTAGCCCGCCAGAGACTGAAAAATGGCGATGACCTGCTCCTGATAGACGATGCAGCCATAGGTGACCTTCAAAATCGGCTCCAAAAGAGGGGTTTTGTAGGTGATCTTCTTGGGGTTCAGCTTATTCGAGATAAACTTGGGGATGGAATCCATGGGACCGGGCCGATAAAGTGCCACAATAGCCGTCAAATCTTCCACGGAAGTGGGATGCATGGACACACAGACCCCTGTAATGCCAGCGGATTCCAGCTGGAACACGCCCTGGGTCTTTCCCTCAGAGAGCATCTCGTAGGTTTCTTTGTCGTCATCCGGAACATTCTTCATGGAAAATTCCGGTTCCGTGCGGCGGATGACCCGCTCCGCTTCATCAATGACCGTCAGGTTCCGAAGCCCCAGAAAGTCCATTTTAAGCAGGCCCAGTTCCTCGATGGTGGTCATCGGGTACTGGGTCACGATGGTATCATCGTTGCAGGAAAGCGGCACATAGTGGTCCACCGGCTCTTTGGTAATCACAACACCCGCCGCATGGGTAGAGGTATTGCGGGGCATCCCTTCCAGGGCCCGGGCCGTATCAATGAGATTTTTGACCCGTTCGTCCCCGTCATACATTTCTTTGAGCTGAGGTGAAACCTTCAGCGCCTCATCCAGGGTAATGTGAGGGGTCGTGGGCACAAGCTTTGCCACCACATCCGTTTCGGCATAAGTAAAGTTCAGCGCACGGCCCACATCCCGGATGGCACCTCTGGCTGCCATGGTACCGTAGGTGACGATCTGTGCCACATGGTCGGCCCCATACTTTCTGGTCACATACTCAATGACCTCGCCCCTGCGCTCCTGGCAGAAATCCGTATCGAAGTCAGGCATACTGACCCGCTCCGGGTTCAGGAACCGTTCAAAAATCAGGGCGTATTTCATCGGGTCTACTTCTGTGATGTGCATACAGTAGGCCACGATGGAGGCAGCACCGGAGCCACGGCCGGGGCCCACCGGGATCCCGTTCTCCTTGGCATAGCGGATGAAGTCCCAGACGATCAGATAATAGTTCACATATCCCATGCGGCTGATGACACCGATCTCATATTCCAGTCTCTGCCGGTACTCCCGGGGCGGATCGGCATATCGCTCCCGGAATCCGGTTTCGCACAGATGGCGGAAATATTCTTCATTGGTATACCCGTCCGGTACCGGAAAGGAGGGGAGCTTATACTGATTGAATACAAATTCGACATTGCATCTCTCGGCAATCGCTTCCGTGTTGGAGAAGGCCTCTTCCACATTGGGAAACAGGGCTCTGAGTTCCTCCTCGCTTTTGAGGTAGAACTCCTCTGTCTCAAATTTCATGCGGTTGGGGTCATCCACGGTTTTTCCCGTCTGCACACACAGCAGCACATCCTGAATGGCGGCATCTTCCCGCCTAAGATAGTGGGCATCATTGGTCACCACCATAGGAAGCCCCGTTTCCCGTGCCAGACGCATGATTCCCTGATTGACCGTTCTCTGAGCCTCGATGCCATGGTCCTGAAGCTCCAGATAAAAGTCTCCCGGTTCAAACATGCCTGCCAGCTTTTCCGCATAGGCCTTGGCCCCTTCATAGTCATTTTGCAGCAGATACTGGGGGATGGCACCGCCCAGACAGGCAGACAGGGCAATCAGGCCCTTACTGTGGCTTTTCAACAGTTCCAGATCGATTCTGGGTTTTCCGTAGAAGCCATGGATAAAGGCCTGAGACACCATATAGGAAAGATTCGTGTATCCTTCCATATCTTTGCACAGCAGAACCAGATGATAGGATTCATTGTCGATCCCATGGACCCGGTCCGCCATGGTGCGGGGAGCTACATAAACCTCGCAGCCGATAATAGGCTTGATCCCCGCCGCCTTGGCTGCCTTATAAAAATCGATAACGCCATACATGACGCCATGGTCCGTAATGGCCACAGCATTCTGCCCCAGCTCTTTGACCCGGTCCATGATCTTACCTATGCGGCAGGCACCGTCCAAAAGGCTGTACTCCGTATGGACATGAAGATGTACAAATCCCATGCTTATCCCTCCTGTGCCAGCTCTGCCAGCCGCTTCAGCCGATGGCTCATGGATGACTTGGTGATGGGCGGCTCCATCAGGCCTGCCAG
>JARIBV010000005.1 GCA_029257335.1 Faecousia sp. | reverse complement strand
CTGCACCCCCGCCAGCGCATTTAGTGCCTCCTGATAGCGGTTGTACTGAATATAGCGGTAGGCCGCCTGTGCTTCATTGGAGTGGAACTGGCTCTGCGCCTGCCGGGCCTGCTGGGCCTGCCACTGGCGGAACATCTCCTCAAAGGGGTCCTGATAGTAACCGCCGCCTCCATAGCTCTGGCCCTGGGGGCCGGAATAGCCTGAGCCTGCGGTCTGCTTCTGGGGATTTTTGATCTGCTCATAGGCAGCATTGATCTGCTGCATCTTCTCCGCTGCCGCCTGGTCCCCCGGGTTGGCATCGGGATGATACTTTTTCGCCAGACGGCGATAGGCTTTCTTGACCTCTTCATCCGAGGCCCCCCGCTCCAGTCCTAAGACTTTGTAGGGATCTTCTATCATGTTGGGTCCTCCTGCGCTTCTTCCTGCGTCTTTTTTCTCTTTTGTCTGTATGTAAGCCACACGCCGCTATACAGGATATTGTCCATCAGGGCCTTATCCTGCACCAGGGGCAGCATTTCATAGGCATGGGTACACCGACCCATTTCCATCACCAAATATTCTTCCCATCTGGGATAATCCGCCTCCCCGCCCATGGCGAGAAAGGGGTTATAATTTTCTTTCCTGCGGTCTTTTTCATAGTCCACCACTGCATCCACAAAATAGATGAACCGGCCCAAAGACCAGGCCATTTCCCGGAGATACGGCCCCCAGGCATCTTCTTTCCAGTCAAAGATCTCCGCCATGAGCCTTCCAAAGCAGTTGGCAGAAAGATCCGGATTGGGGCATTTTTCCTGCTCCAGTTCGCTCAGCTGCCGGATGCTTTCTTCGATGGCCGCACACTGCCGTGGATATCGCTGCGCCACCTTTTCATACTGGCCCGATAAGACCCTGCGCATAGCAAAGGCCGCCGGGCGGTGAGAATCCCGCCAGTGGTCATCGGCGCTGTAATAGGCCAGCGCCACATTCATATCCGCCGCATATTCTGTGGCGGCGCTTTCTGTTTTTTCCCGTCTGTGGAGCGGATGGGCCACACAGCGGCTGCGGCTGTTTTTCTCCTCCGGCTCATACAGAGAGGATAGGATCAGTGCCAAAAGGATCATATCATAGCTCAGGGAAAAGCGGCTGAGCTGGGTTGTCTCGTGGCCTATGCTCTTGCAGATGCCGCAGTAGAAGCTCTGATAGCGCTGCCGCTGCTCCTTTGTCAGCTCTTCCAGGCTGGCCGTTACAAATCCAAACAAAAAAATCCCCTCCCTTTCTTCATTGTAGGGAGAAATTATGAACAGAGTATAAAGCTTCTCTAATTTTCCTCATTCTCCTTCGGTTTTTTCTGTCGGTGGAGGCGGATTTCGTACCCAATATCACTGAGATATTTGTTGATTGCGCCGCAATAGAACAAAATCGCCATGCAAATATAAAGCCACATCATGGCCATCGCCACCACGGACAGGCCTCCGTATACCGTGTCATAGTTGCTGAAGCGTTCGGCATAGATGGAAAAGAAGTTAGAAAACAGCTGCCAGCCCAGGGAGGCCAGAATGGCTCCGGGCAGGGTGGGCAGAAGCTTATTGCGCCGGTTGGGCAAAAACATATACATGGCCAAAAACAAAGCACTTTGAATTACCAGCAGCACCAGATACCGATTGGTAATCACATTCTTCAGCAGATGGAACATGGCATTGTCGCTTTGAGGCAGCTGAGCCATAATCGTCTGGCCGAAGACATGAAGGGCCAGCGTCAAGATCAGGACCACCAGAAACAGGAAGGTGTATACCAGGCTCAGAAGTCTTGTATACACATAGCCTCGATCTTCCGTCACGCCATAGACACGGTTGAGTCCCACAAGAATGCCGAACACCCCTCTGGAGGCGGCCCAGAGTGCCGCCAAGGCGGACACCGAAACCAGGGTGGTAGAGGAGCTTTGAAACATCTCGCACAGAATCCGGGTGACCAGGGGCATCAGTGCCTCCGGCACCACGGTTGCCAACAGATCTACCAGGGTTCCGCTGCTCAGGGTGGTGTAGCTCAGCAGATTCAAAATCAGCATGGTCATCGGGAATATTGCCAAAATAATAAAATAGCCTGCATTTGCCGCATAGACCGGCACATCCAGACCACAAAGGCTCTGAATCAGATCCAGAATTCTGGCCAAGCCCCGGTGTTTCACTTTTCGCTGCATATCTTCCTTCCTCCCGTTCCTGTGAGGGCTTGCGTTTTTTACCAGAATCGAATATACTATAAATTAAAGTACAGATGCAGTTCTGGTATTGGGGTACATTATACTGGAAACGGCATGAAAATGGAAGTGTTTTTTTGGAGATCACAGTCAGCACCTCGGTTGCAGGCCTTCTGCGGACCGTTTCCCTCCCGGAAGCCCTGGATACCATCACCCGGGCCGGATTTCAGAATGTGGACTTTCCCCTGAGTGTATTCAGCCGCCCCGCAGACTCCCCCTTAAAAAGCGACCGCTGGATCTCCTGGGTCCGTGCCCTTGGGGAGGATCTGAACCGGCGGGGCCTCCGGGTCACCCAGGCCCACGCCTCCTGGGAGCAGGCCATTGGGGAGGATTTTTCTTTTGAAGCACCTTACCCGGTCTATGCCCGGACCATTGCAGCCTGCCGGATGCTGGGATGCAGCAAGCTGGTGTTCCATGCGCCTCTTTATTTTTTCCCCACGGAAGACCAGGCCGCAAGAAGGCGAGTCACAGACTGGAATATCCGCTGGTTCACGGAGCTTCTTCCCCTGTTGGAGGAAAACGGCGTCACCGCCTGCATTGAAAACACCTTTGACTATCGCCGGGTGCGGCGCCCCCAGGACCCGCCCTTCCTCTACACCTCCGGGGCCGATATGTATGAGCTGGCAGAAGGAATCCACAGCCCCTGTGTGAAACTCTGTCTGGACACGGGCCACGCCAACATTGCAGGCCAGAATGTCCCCCGGATGATCGAAGACTACGGCCCCTATCTGGAGGTTCTGCATCTCAATGACAATCTGGGGCTGATCGGCCCTGTATACGAGGATCTGCACCTCTTTCCCGGCCACGGAACCCTTCCCTGGGGTGAGATTTTCAAAGCCCTGCGAAACGCAGGCTTTTCCGGGGTCTTCAACCTGGAGCCTGTGGATTCCCTTTCCCGCAGCTCCCCTGCCCTGCGGGTATTGCAGTTCGAATCCGCCAGAAAGGCCGTGACGCTTCTGGCCCGGGAGGCCGGATATTAAAAAGGACCTGCCGAACAATTCCGGCAGGTCAGAAACGCTCTTACTTTTTGAGGAAGGACAAGCAGTCTGTGCACTTGTCCATGGTGGGGTTTGCCTCGTGAGTACCCACCTTAATTTTATCCAGAGAGCAGTAGTTGGCACCCTGACAGTGGTGTGCGCAGGCAGAAACCGTACATTCAATGGCTTTGTTTTCGTGACAGTTACAGTTCATCGTAACGCCTCCTTTTGTATTGGGTTCGCAGATAGTTTGTCCCCAAAAGCAGAGATCATCCCAGGAAAATTTTTCCGTGTGTGGTCTGCGCAGCCGGGAGGCGGAAAACACACAATCATTCCTATGCCTTAAAAAGTGTGTAGGTGCATGGGAAATATTTGAAAATTTATCGGAGGTCTTGTTGTTATGATCAAGGTAGCCCCATCCATCCTGTCGGCGGACTTCGCCAATCTGGCACAGGAAATTCGCTCCATGACGGAAAACGGTGCAGATTATGTCCATGTGGATATTATGGACGGTCAGTTTGTGCCAAACATCAGCATCGGCATCCCCGTGGTGGCCGCCGTGGCCAAGGTATCCCCCATTCCCCTGGATGTCCATTTGATGATCGACCGCCCCCTGCGCTACACCGAGGCATTCTGCAAGGCAGGGGCCAACATCCTTACCTTCCATGTGGAGTCCGACACCCCCGAAAACATCCGCAAAGCTCTGGAACTCACCAGGCAGCTGGGCGTCCGTCCCGCCATCAGCGTGAAGCCCGGCACCCCTGCGGAGGCCGTCCTTCCCTATCTGGAGCTGTGCTCCATGGTTCTGGTCATGACGGTGGAGCCCGGCTTCGGCGGTCAGAAATTTATGGCAGATATGATGCCCAAGCTGCGCACCATTGCAAACTACATCAAAGACCGCAATCTGGACTGCGAGCTGGAGGTAGACGGCGGCGTGGGCGTCGAAACCTTCCGGACCTGTGTGGAAAACGGAGCCAATGTGCTGGTGGCAGGCTCTGCCTACTTTAAATCTCCCGATCCCAAATCCTTTGTGGATCTGCTGCACAACGGGATCTGAGGGCGGTTTCCGTCTTCACCGGGTTCTGCCTGATTGAATGATAGCAGCCCCTTTCATACAGAAATGCCCCCGCCGCAAGAACCCTGCGGCGGGGACCGTTTTTATTGTGCTGCATCCATGGTTTTAAGCTGCAACTGCAGCTTGTCCGCAATGAGAGCAATAAATTCACTGTTTGTGGGCTTGCCTTTGGTATTGCTGACTGTGTACCCGAAAAAGCGCTGCAAGGTGTCCAGATCGCCCCGGTCCCAGGCCACCTCGATGGCATGGCGGATGGCCCGCTCCACTCTGGAAGGCGTGGTCCCGAAGGCCTTGGCCACCTGGGGATAAAGCACCTTGGTAATGGCGTTGATCACATCCATATCCTGCACCGCAATGATAATGGCCTCACGCAAATACTGATAGCCCTTGATATGGGCAGGCACGCCGATTTCGTGGATAATATTGGTAACCATAGTTTCCACATTGACTTCCGTCTGCTGAGGCTTTCGCACCACCTGAAGCTTTCTGGAAGACTGAATGGCACGGATCTCCTCCATCCGCTCCACCAGGGCCTCCATATCACAAGGCTTCAGCATCACATACTGAACGCCCAGATTTGATACCGCCGTTGCCACATAGTCTGTCACCAGACCGGAGGTCACCACAGCCACAGGCTGCTTGTCCATCTCCCTTGCTGCCTTCAACACACTGATGCCGTCGCGTTTGGCCAGCATCAGGTCCAGCACCATTACATCCGGCTTGGCCTCCCTCAAAAGACGGACTGCTTCCTCTCCATCAGCAGCCCTGCCGACCACCTCGTAGGCGCCAATTTGCCCTAAGGCGCTTTTTAGTCGATCACAAAAGGGCTCATTGCCATCTGCGATCAGTACCCGAATCCGATTCTCCATAGAATTCCTCTCCTCCATTTAGTTTAGACAGCACCTTCTGTCAATCCGCAATGACCGGCGCTGCGACAGCTCTAAATTATCACAAACTCTCATGTTTTGCAAGGTAATTTTCAGTATTTTTACCATAAAATATTCGACAATTTTTTAATCCGCGGAACTAATGATGATTTATCGTATCATATTTCAGGAATTTTCGTCGAATACCGTCGAAGGCTGTCACATTTCAGTCATATGCGCCAATCCCTTCCCGGAAAAAGGATGAGGTTGTTAGTGGCATTTGCCAAAAACAACCTCATCCTTCTTTTAGCAGCCGCACATGATGTTCAGAATCACCTTGTCCGTTTCCCGCATACCATTTTTCGCCATGCGGCCCACATTGCCGATGGTGTCATCCACGCCTTCACAGACGATTCCGTCTCCGTCCATAAACTGCTGCCCATGTCGATACAGCTCGAAGCCCAGAACGCCCGCATCCAAAGAGGCTGCGATCTTGGCCGCACAGGAGGGCTTGGCACCGTCACAGACCATGCCGGAAATGACGGCAAGGGCGTTTACTATGGTATGGGCCACCGCCTCATAATCCCGAGTGTACAGATAGGCAATGCCGGCACCTGCGCCGCATCCTGCGCATACCGCACCGCAGAAGGCAGACAGGCTGCCGATGCCGGACTTCTGGTGAATGGTCACAAGGTCAGACAGCGCCACCGCCCGCAGCAGCGTGGCACGGTCCAGTCCCAGGTGTCTGGCATAAACCGCCACGGGAACGGAAGCGGTGATTCCCTGGTTTCCGCTGCCGGAAACGATAATGACGGGCATCTCACAGCCGCTCATTCTGGCGTCGGAGCCGGCCGCCGCATACGCACGGGCCTGAGACCGGACATCCTGCCCATGGACCTCCAGCAGGGTCTTGCCCACATTGGCGCCCCAGTTCTCAGAGATCCCCTTTTCCGCAATGGCCAGGTTGCAGTCGATCTGGCGCCCCACCAGAGGCTCCAGGTCTGCGGGGTCTGCCATTTCCGCAAAATCGAAAATATCTTTTACCGAGAGGGCAGGCTTTTCCGCCTGAGCAATTTTGGTGGCCTCTGCGGATTGCAGCACTTCTCCGTCCCGTTCCAGACGGGTCAGGCCGGTGTGGGTACCCTCCAAAACGGCTCTGGCCGAGCCGTCTTCAAAGGTCAGAAGGATCTCCACATAGAGCACCGCGTCATTGTTGGCAGGAACCACCTTGATGATCTTTCGGTCCAGCAGCTTGCGCATGGCGGTGTGCTGCTGCGCCGTAAGGTTGGTCAGTACCTCCAGCCGCTTGCTTGCGTTGCCAGACACCAGACCGGCTGCCACGGCGGTTTCAATGCCTCGCTGTCCCTCTGTGTTGGGGACAATGACACTTTTCACATTTTTGATGATGTTGCCGCTGACGATCACATCCACCTTTGCCAGCTTCTCATAAGTATGAGGCTTTGCAGCCTCCAAAGCTGAGGCAGCGCAGTAAGCCAAAGCAATGGGCTCCGTGCAGCCCATTGCCGGAATCAGTTCCCGCTCCAGAAGCGATAAGTACTGATTGTATTGTATGGTATCCATATGCCCTCCCAAAATTCCGGCCTCGTGGCCTGATTTTTTCTCATTATATCAAATTCCACTAAAATTTACCACTACTTTTTGATTTTTTGTGCATCAATATCAATCTCATTAAAAAACACCCCGGCTTCTTACTTCTTTCCCTTGCAAGGTGCAAAAATTTCGATTATAATAGGAGTGAGACGCAAAATGTGGTCCCAGACCCAGTGGAGGATAATTATGGCAAAACTTTATTTTAAATATGGTGCCATGGGCTCGTCCAAAACAGCACAGGCCCTCATCACCAAGTACAACTATGAAGAAAACGACCTGCGGGTCTGGCTCATTAAGCCCAGCGCCGATCATCGGGACGGCGTGGATATTCTCCGCAGCCGCATCGGCCTGGAAGCGAAGGTGGATATCATCCCCCCCAGCCAGAATATTCTGGAGCTGTATGAGAAGACCCAGGCCGGTTCCTGCAATGTGGTGATTGTGGACGAATGTCAGTTCCTGGAGTCCCAGCAGGTGGACGAGCTTCGCTCCATTGTGGACGAATACAATGTCCCTGTGATCTGTTTTGGTCTTCGCACCGATTTTCAGGCCCAGCTCTTTGAAGGCAGCCGCCGTCTTTTTGAGGTAGCGGACACCATTCAGGAGATCAAAACCATTTGTGACTGCGGTGCCAAAGCCACAGTGAACGCCCGGATCGATCATCAGGGCTATATTGTCACCGAAGGCCAGCAGCTCCTTCTGGGTGGAAATGACAGCTATATTGCCATGTGCCACAAATGCTGGGTCCGGGGCATCCGGGAGCACCGGAAAATCAAGCTTCATGGCAGCAACTGATCCATCTGCCTGCTATTTTATTTTGAAACGAGGTAATGACATATGAACATTCAGGAACTTCTCGCCAAGTGCGACCATACCCTCCTGTCTCAGACCGCTACCTGGGACGAAATCAAGCTCATTTGTGACGACAGCATCAAATACCACGCCGCCTCTGCCTGCATCCCCGCCTCCTATGTGAAACAGGCCAAGGAGTATGTGGGCGACCGGCTGCCCATCTGCACCGTGATCGGCTTCCCCAACGGCTACGACACCACCGCCGCCAAATGCTTCATGGCCACCGATGCCGTGGACAACGGCGCAGACGAGGTGGACATGGTCATCAACCTGGGCTGGGTGAAGGACCGCAGATTCGACCTGGTGGAAGAAGAAATCCGGGCCATCAAGGAGGCCTGCAAGGGCAGACTTTTGAAGGTCATCATTGAGACCTGCCTGCTCACCGACGAGGAAAAGGTAGAGCTGTGCCATGTGGTCACCCGCTCCGGCGCAGACTATATCAAGACCTCCACCGGTTTTTCCAAGGCCGGTGCCACCTTCCACGACATTGAGCTTTTTGCTGCCAATGTAGGCCCCAATGTAAAAATCAAGGCCGCCGGCGGCATTTCCAGCCTGGAAGATGCGGACAAGTTCCTGGCTCTGGGCGCCTCCCGTCTGGGCACCTCCCGGGTGGTGAAGCTGGTCAAGGCCCTGGAAGCAGGCCAGCAGGCCAAAGATGACGGCTCTTACTAAGCCGACTCAAATGATTTTTATATTTTAGGAGGAATCTCTTATGCTGAATATCCCTACCCCCCACATCAGTGCCAAGATGGGCGATTTTGGTAAGACCGTGCTGATGCCCGGCGACCCCCTGCGCTCCAAGTTCATTGCAGAAACCTTCCTGGAAAACCCCGTGCTGGTGAACAATGTCCGCGGCGTTCAGGGCTACACCGGCTACTATAAAGGCGTAAAGGTCTCTGTCATGGCCTCCGGCATGGGTATGCCCGCCATCGGCATCTATAGCCATGAGCTGTTCAACGGCTACGGTGTGGAGAACATCATCCGTGTAGGCTCCGCCGGTTCCATCCAGGAGCATATCAATGTCTATGATCTGGTGATCGCCCAGGGTGCCTGCACCGATTCCAACTGGGCCAGCCAGTTCCATCTGCCCGGCACCTTTGCTCCCATTGCTTCCTATGATCTTCTCAGCGCCGCAGTGGAATCTGCCAAAGAGCTGGGCTGCAAGTACCATGTGGGCAATGTAAACTCTTCCGATGTATTCTACGGAGACCATGTGGATGTGCCCGCCGGTCTGGACTCTGTATACGGCCTGAAAAAAATGGGCGTTATGGCCCTGGAAATGGAAGCCGCTGCTCTGTATATGAATGCGGCCCGGTATGGCAAGCGTGGTCTGTGCATCTGCACCATCTCCGACAACGTGCTCACCGGCGAGGAGACCACCTCCGAGCAGCGCCAGATCGCATTCACCGACATGATGAAGGTTGCTCTGGAAGTGGCCGTCAAGATGGAGAATGCCTGATGAATGATGAAGTGTTTTCCGCCTGGCTGGATGAAACTCTGGCCCAGGAGCTGCCGGAGGACATTGTAGCCTTTAACTTCAATCTCTACGAGGACGATGAACACACCTGGTCCGTGGAGCTGGTGGGAACCGGCTCTTTTGACCCGGTCAGCGAGGACTGGGCCGAAGACGAGGTGTTCACCAACCGGGAGACCCCTCTGTGCTGGACTGCCGAGACTGGCTGGGAAGAGGTTCTGGAGGATGTGATTTCCCGGATCCGGACCTATCTGTCCCGAGGCCGGTACCGGGAGATCCTGCGTTCCACCATCGCTCTGGGCGCCGGATTTGTGGATGGAGACATCGTCCTGCTGTAAGTCATTTCCATAAATGAGGTGATTTTTCTATGAAACGAGTATTTTTGATCGTGCTGGACTCCTGCGGTGCCGGTGCCATGCCGGACAGCGAAGCCTTCGGAGATGTGGGCGTCAATACGCTGCGTTCCTGCGCTTCTTCCAAGGAGCTGCACATTCCCAATATGATTTCTCAGGGTCTGGGCAATATTGAGGGCCTGTCCTTCCTGGGTACCACCGATCACCCCCATGGTGCCGTGGCCCGGCTGGCAGAAGCCTCCATGGGAAAGGATACCACCATCGGCCACTGGGAAATCGCCGGTGTGGTCTCCCCCAAGCCTCTGCCCACCTATCCGCACGGCTTTCCCGCCGAGGTGCTGGAGGCCTTTGAGAAGGCTACAGGACGGGGCTGCCTGTGCAATCTGCCCTACTCCGGCACCGATGTGATCCGAGACTACGGCAAAGAACACCTGCAAACCGGAAAGTGGATTGTCTATACCTCTGCCGACTCCGTTTTCCAGATTGCCGCCCACGAGGAGCTGATCCCTCTGGAAGAGCTCTATGAGGCCTGCCGAAAGGCCAGAGAGATCCTGCGGGGGAAGCATGGTGTGGGCCGTGTCATTGCCCGCCCCTTTGTGGGCACGCCGGAAACCGGATTCACTCGCACCAGCAACCGCCACGACTTTTCTCTGGAGCCTCCTAAGCAGACCCTTCTGGATGCCATCAAAGCCCAGGGGCTGGACTCCATTGCCGTGGGTAAGATTTATGATATCTTTGCCCACCAGGGCACTACGGAGCAGGTGTATACCAAGGGCAACACCGACGGACTCCAGAAAACCCTGGGCTATGCCCAGAAGGATTTCCACGGTCTGTGCTTCGTGAATCTGGTGGACTTTGACATGCTCTATGGCCACCGGAGAAATCCCGACGGCTATGCAACGGCCCTGACGGAGTTTGACACCTGGCTTCCCTCTTTTCTGGAGAAGCTGGGGCCTGACGATGTGGTGATGATCACCGCGGACCACGGCTGCGATCCTTGCTATACCGCCACCACGGACCACACCCGGGAATATGTTCCCCTGCTGGTTCTGGGCCAGGGGGTCAAGCCCGTGAATCTGGGTACCCGGTGCAGCTTTGCGGACATCGCCGCCACCGTTGCGGAGCTTTTGCAGGTGGACTATGACACCCCCGGCACAAGCTTTGCTGCCCAAATTCTCTAAAGTCCCTATCGGGGCTATCTCAGGCTTGCTGAGATAGCCCCGCTTTTTCCCCATATACAACCATAAACAATGCAACTAAGGAGGATTTCCATGAAACCAGAAGCTCTTGTGTCTTTGGCTGTGGAGGCCATGAAGAAGGCCTACGCCCCTTACTCCGGCTATCAGGTCGGAGCTGCGCTTCTTTGCGCAGACGGCTCTGTTTATCAGGGCTGCAACATTGAAAACGCATCCTATACCCCTACCATCTGCGCAGAACGCACCGCCTTTTTCAAAGCCATCTATGACGGAAAGCGGGATTTTTCAGCCATTGCCGTGGTAGGTGGAAAAGATGGCGTGCTCTCCGGCACCTTCCCTCCCTGCGGGGTCTGCCGCCAGGTCATGCGGGAATTCTGCGACAACTCCTTCCTGATTTATATGGGCGGCCCCCAGGGCTCCTTTGAAGCCCACACACTGGAGGAATTGCTGCCCTTCAGTTTTTCCGCGAAAGAACATATGAAGTAACAGTTTTTTCTCAAATTGATCCCGTTTGTTGGTCATTCTATACAAAGATTGAACGAAGAGTTGATTTTTAACCAAAAATGTGGTAAAAAAAGAAGTACAGCATGGATTCGTCCGTGCTGTTCGTGTCCAATATCAATCATATTTGGAGGTAAACAAAATGAAGAAAATCATCGCACTGCTTTTGGCTGCTATGATGGTTACCGGCCTGTTTGCAGGCTGCGGCAAGAGCAACGACTCTGGCGAGACCACCACTGCCAAGACCGACGCAACCGAGACCAAATCCTCTGAGTCCACCGGTGAGACCACTGGCGAGACCTCCGAGATGCCCGTTGACGCTGCCGTTGTAAAGAAGGTCGCTCTGGTTACCGACGTGGGTACCATCGACGACGAGTCTTTCAACCAGGCTTGCTGGCAGGGCACCAAGGCTTGGTGTGAGGCTCACAACATTGAGTACACCTACTACCAGCCCAGTGAGGACTCCACCGATGCTCGTGTGATGTCCGTTGGCCAGGCCATCAACGAGGGCGCCAATGTTATCGTCATGCCCGGCTACCTGTTCGGTGAGACCATCCTGACCGTTCAGAAGGAGTACCCCGATGTCTACTTCATCGCTGTTGACGTTGGCAGCGGCGACCTGACCATGGACTTCCAGACCTTTGAGGAGCCTGCTGCCAATGTTGCCTGCATGACCTTCTCCGAAGAGCAGGCTGGCTATCTGGCCGGCTACGCTGCTGTGAAGGACGGCTACAACAAGCTGGGCTTCCTGGGCGGCATGGCTGTTCCCGCTGTTATCCGCTACGGCTACGGCTTCATCCAGGGCGCTGACGCAGCTGCCAAGGAGACCAACACCAAGATCGAGATCAACTACACCTACGGCGGCGACTTCAAGGGCACTCCCGAGATCACCGCTAAGATGGAAGGCTGGTATCAGGCCGGCACCCAGATCGTCTTCGCCTGCGGCGGCGGCATCTACACCTCCGCTCTGGAGGCTGCCGGCAAGAACAACGGCAAAGTCATCGGTGTTGACGTTGACCAGGCTCACCTGTCCGACCTGTTTGTGACCTCCGCCATGAAGGGCCTGCAGAATGTCACCGAGACCGTTCTGGACGAGCTGAACAATGGCAAGTGGGCCAACTACGGCGGCAAGGTTTCCAACTTCGGCCTGAAGGAAGGCGAGTATGTGGGCCTGCCCACCACCGAGACTTCCTGGAAGTTCACCAACTTCACCACCGAGCAGTACGAGGCTGTCAAGGAAGCCATCAAGTCCGGTGCTACCACCGTTGACAACTCCAGCGACGCTAAGGTAATGCCCTCCGTTTCCGAGTTCACCACTCTGAACAACATCGGCTAATTACATAGCTGCCCATCCCCCCGGGTTTCCCGGGGGGATGTTTTGTTTTCCCTTCCCGCAATATCCATTGCAACCATTTTTCCATGCATTCATGAATGAATTTCCTTTTCATATTTGTATTGTAATTCGGGGAATTTTCCGTTATAATAGTAAGACAGCAAAAATAACCACGTATAAGGGAGTGACCTCATGGAAGATTATGTAATTGAGATGCTGAACATAACCAAGGAATTCCCCGGAATCAAAGCCAACGATAACATCACCCTGCAGCTGAAGCGGGGTGAAATTCATGCACTGCTTGGCGAAAACGGTGCCGGTAAATCCACCCTCATGAGCGTCCTATTCGGTCTGTACCAGCCGGAAGCTGGTGTGATCAAGAAGGATGGTCAGGTTGTGTCTATCAAGAACCCCAATGATGCCACAGCACTGCGTATCGGTATGGTGCACCAGCATTTTAAGCTGGTAGAATGCTTCACCGTTCTGGACAATATTATTCTGGGTGCCGAGCCCTGCAAGGGCCCCATGGTGGACCGTGCCACCGCCAGAAAGAAGGTTGTCGCTCTGTCCGACCGCTACGGGCTCAAAGTAGACCCGGATGCCAAGGTGGAGGACATCTCTGTGGGTATGCAGCAGCGTGTGGAAATCCTGAAGATGCTCTATCGGGACAATGAAATTCTGATCTTTGATGAGCCCACCGCCGTTCTGACCCCCCAGGAAATCGATGAACTGATGGACATTATGCGGGGCTTCAAAGCAGAAGGAAAATCCATCCTTTTCATCACCCACAAGCTGGCCGAGATCAAGGCCGTAGCCGACCGCTGCACCGTCCTGCGCAAGGGCAAATGCACCGGTACCGTGGATGTGGCCCCCACCTCCGTGGAGGAAATGTCCCGGCTCATGGTGGGCCGTGATGTGCAGCTCACCGCCCAGAAGGATGAAAAAGTCCCCGGCGATGTGGTGCTGGAGGTCAGCAACCTGACGGTTGCCTCCCATGTACACAAAAATAACGCCGTTAAGAACGCTTCTCTTACTGTGCGCCAGGGCGAGATCGTCTGTCTGGCAGGTATTGAGGGCAACGGCCAGACGGAGTTTGTCCACGCCATTACCGGTCTGGACAAGGTCGTTTCCGGCAGCGTGAAGCTGTGCGGCAAAGACATTACCAAGGCCTCCATCCGCACCCGCAGCAAGATGGGCATGAGCCACATCCCTGAGGACCGCCATAAGCACGGTCTGGTGCTGGACTACACCCTGGAGGACAATATGGTCCTGCAAACCTATTGGTCCAAGCAGTTCCAAGCCGGCGGCTTCATCAAGAGCCGTGCCGTCCGGGACTATGCAAACGCTCTCATCGAGCAGTATGATGTCCGTTCCGGCCAGGGTGCCACCACCATCGCCCGGAGCATGTCCGGCGGTAACCAGCAGAAGGCAATCATCGCCCGTGAAATCGACCGGGGCCCTGAGCTTCTGGTTGCGGTGCAGCCCACCCGTGGTCTGGATGTGGGTGCCATTGAGTACATCCATAAGCAGCTCATTGCCCAGCGGGATGCCGGAAAAGCAGTCTTGCTGGTCTCCCTGGAGCTGGATGAAGTTATGAATCTGTCCGACCGGATCCTGGTCATGTATGAAGGTGAGATCGTGGGCGAATTCGACCCCAAGACCACCGATGTGCAGACTCTGGGTCTGTATATGGCCGGCGCCGCACGGAAGGAGTAAGGAGGCCAGATATGAGTAAACAAAACAAACCAAGCAGCCCCCTGCTGCAAAAAACAACTGCCTCCATGACCACATTCCTTGCTTCTCTTGCATGTGTTGTCATTGGTCTTTTGGTTGGCTTCATTGCCCTTTTGATTCTGGGCGGCATCACCATCGCCCAGGGCGGCGGGTCCGTTTCCTTTGGGGAGCTGATCAAAATCACCTGGGAGCAGGGCTTTAAAGCCATTTTGCAGGGCGGCTTCTTTAAAACCGCAAACACCATGGGTATGGGCGTGCGTATGGAGATCCTCCAGGCCGCTCCTCTCATTATGACCGGTCTTTCCGTCGCCTTCGCATTCAAGACCGGCCTGTTCAACATCGGCGCTGCCGGTCAGTACACCATCGGTGCCTTCTGCGCCCTGTACTGCGCCATCGTGCTGAAAGCCCCCTGGTGGGCTTGTCTGCTGGCTGCCGCCCTGGGCGGTGCCATCTGGGGTGCCATTCCCGGATTCTTCAAGGCATTTCTCAATGTCAACGAAGTCATCACTTCCATCATGTTCAACTGGATCGGTCTGTATGCCGTCAACACCATGATTTATCAGGGCGGCACCGGCCCCATGTTCAACTCCAACACCACCAAAACCTTCACCTTGAAGCAGGCTTCCCCGGACTCCCTGCTTCCCACATTCAACTTCAAATCAGGCGGCAAGGACTACTTCGGCAGTATGTTTGAGCCTTCCATCGGTATTTTTATCGCCATCGCCGTGGCCATCCTTGTGTGGATCATGATTAACAAAACCACCTTTGGCTATGAGCTGAAGGCCTGCGGTCACAATAAAGAAGCCGCCCGGTACGCTGGTATCAACGAGAAGAAGAACATTGTCCTGTCTATGAGCATTGCCGGCGCTCTGGCCGGCTTTGGTGCCGGTCTGTTCTATCTTTCCGGCAGCAAGGAGTGGGAACCTCTGGTCTCCACCATTCTTCCTGCCACCGGCTTTAACGGCATTTCCGTTGCTCTGCTGGCCTCTTCCAACCCCATTGGCACCATTTTCTCCGCTGCCTTTATCTCCCATATCACCACCGGCGGCGGCTTTATGACCGCAAAGCTCTTCCCCAGTGAGGTTGCCGACATCATCTCCGGCGTGGTGATCTACCTGTGTGCCTTCAGCCTTCTGTTCAAGGGCCGCATTATGAAGCTCTTCACCAGAAAGCCCAAGGCCGTCAAATCCACTTCCAATGACAACGGAAAGGAGGCCGATGCGTAATGTGGCTGCTTCTTAAATACACCCTTCTTTATTCCTGTGTGCTGATGCTGGTTGCCCTGGGCGGCATGTTTGCCGAGCGCTCCGGCGTAATCAACATTGCTCTGGAAGGTATCATGGTCATCGGTGCCCTCATGGGCGTCATCATGATCAATGTGCTCAATGCCGCCGGAGTCAACCCCTTCCTGGGTGTCATCATCACCATCCTCTGTGCCGGTATTGCAGGTGCGCTGTACTCCTCCCTGCTGGCCTTCTCCGCCATCAATCTGAAGGCGGACCAGACCATCGGCGGTACCGCTCTGAACCTGCTGGCAACGGCTGTGGCCATGGTGGTTGCCAAGCGAGTCAACGGCAACGACTCCCCCAAGATCACCTACAGCTCCAATGCCAACGCTGTCTTTAACTCCAATGACTTTTCCTTCCAGATCGGACCTCTCACCATCAACTGGTTCTTTGTGCTGGGTCTGGTGATCCTGGCTGCCTCCTGGTACATCCTGTACAAGTCCCGCTTCGGTATGCGCCTCATGGCCTGCGGTGAACATCCTCAGGCTGCGGACTCCGTGGGCATCAATGTGTACAAGATGCGCTGGGCCGGTGTTCTCCTGTCCGGTGTGCTGGGCGGTATCGGCGGCATGGCCTATGTGGTCCCCGCCGTAGGCGACTGGAACTTTGAGCAGGGCGTGGCCGGCATGGGCTTCCTGGCTCTGGCAGTTATGATCTTTGGCCAGTGGAAGCCTCTGAATATTGCTTTGGCCTCGGTATTTTTCGCCGTGTTCCGTGCCATGGCAAACATCTTTGACTCCATCCCCTTCCTGGCCTCTCTGCATTGGCCCAAGGAGATCTACAACATGATGCCCTTTGTGGCCTCCATGCTGGTTCTGGCTTTCACCTCCAAGAAATCCCGTGCCCCCAAGGCCGAGGGTATCCCCTACGACAAAGGAAGCCGATAACCATACGAAACAACGCCTGCTGCATTTTGCGGCAGGCGTTTTCTTTGGGCCGGTTGCTGTATGGGCATCCACCTCCGGATCTGACACAAAAAAGACCATGGAATCCGATTTCCATGGTCTTTCTGCTATGTTATGGATGACTTTTTACTTCTGAAACAGGGCCGCCAGCACTCTGGCGCATCCCTCAATGCCCAGTGTGGAGCTGTCCAGAACCATGTCATAGTTCTTCAGGTCATTCCATTTCTTCTGGGTGCAGAAGGTGTAGTAGTTGGCCCGCTTTTTGTTGTATCTGCGGAAGGCGGCGGCGGCCTCCCCTTCGGGAATGCCGTAGTCTTCAATCACCCTTTTTCTCTTATCCTCGTCGTTCCCGTGGATGAAGACCCGCACAACGCCTTCCTGTTCCTTTAGGGCGTGGCAGGCGCAGTGTCCCACAAAAATTGCCGGACCGTTGGCCGCCATGTTCTTAATCACACGGGTCTCCGCCACATAGAGCTTTGCCTCCTGGGACAGCAGATCCGGGTCTGCTGTCTGGGACTGGCTCATCACAAAAAGAGAATAGAGAAAGCTGCTGGATACGCTTTCTTCGTATTCCTCCAGGACCTTTTCCGATACATTCTGCTCTTTTGCCACAGCCTGCATAATTTCCCGGCCGTAGTTCGGCACTGCACACAGTTTGGACGCCTCCTGTGCAATTCTGGTTCCGGCGCTGCCGTATTCTCTTTCAATGGCTATATATCGCACATTCATATCCGCACCTCCTCATTAAACCGCCTGATCAAACTGACTGTTATACAGATCACAGTAGAAACCGCCCTTAGCCATCAGTTCCTGATGGTTGCCGCTTTCAATGACATCACCGTCTTTCATCACCAGAATCATGTCTGCGTTCTTAATGGTAGAAAGGCGGTGGGCGATCACAAAGCTGGTTCTGCCCTTTGTAAGCTCATCCATCGCTCTTTGGATAATGGCCTCGGTTCTGGTGTCCACAGAGGAAGTGGCTTCATCCAGAATCAGCATGGGGCTGTTTTGCAGCATGGCCCGGGCAATGGTCAAAAGCTGTTTCTGGCCCGCAGAAATGGTGGTGCTGTCGGAAAGCTCCGTATCAAATCCATGGGGCAGAGAATGCACAAAGTGGGACAGGCCGCAGGCCTTGCAGACCCGCTCCAGGTCCTCATCGGAGATTCCCTCCATGTTGTATACCAGATTCTCCCGGACCGTACCCTCAAAGAGCCAGGTGTCCTGAAGCACCATGCTGAACAGCTCATGGATGTTCTCCCGCTTGAGCTTGGAAGTGGGAACGCCGTCAATGGTAATGGAGCCGCTGTTGATCTCAAAGAACCGCATCAGCAGGTTGACCATGGTGGTCTTACCTGCGCCGGTGGGGCCCACAATGGCGACCTTCTGGCCGGGCTTCACATGGGTGGAGAAGTCCTTGATAATCACCTTGTCAGGGGTCTCGGGATAGCTGAAGTGGACATGGTCAAAGGACACGGCGCCCTTCACATCCTTCAGGGTATCCTGCTTCCCGCTCTCGTCGGACAGCTCCTCTGTCTCCAAAAACTCAAAGATCCGGGTGGCGGAGGCGGAGGCGGTCTGGAGGTTGGTCATACCCTGTGCAATCTGGGTCAGAGGCGCAGTGAAGAGACGGACATAGAGAATGAACGAGACAATCACGCCGAAGGCGATGGAGCCGTTCATAGCCAGCGCCGCACCTACCACGCAGACCACCACATAGCCGATATTGCCGATCACATTCATGAGGGGCTGCATGATGCCGGACAGAAACTGAGACTTCCAGTTGGCATCATAGACGGCCTTGTTGAGCTTTAGGAACTGCTCGTTGACCTTTCTGCCTGCGCAGGAAATCCGAAGCACTTCATGACCGGAATACATTTCCTCCACAAATCCGTTCAGGGTACCCAGGTGTTCCTGTCTTGCAATAAAATACTTCTGGGAATGGGTCATCACCAGCATCAGGAGCATCACGCCCAGGAAGGTGACCACAACCACACACAGAGCCATTCTCCATTCCGTGACAAACATCATAATGATGCATCCAACAAACTGGGCAGAGGCGCTGATGATGCCGGGCAGGCTGTTGGCCAGGCCCTGCTGCAAGGTCTGCACATCGTTTGTGATCCGGCTCAGCACATCGCCCTGAGCGGTTCTGTTAAAGTAGCTCATGGGAACCTGATTGATTTTTCTGGACAGATCCCCGCGCATCCGTCTGGAAGTCCCCAGGGTCACGGTTGCCATAATGTAGTGCTGCACAAAGGTGAACAGAGCACTTGCTCCATAGATGATCGCCAGAGTGATACCGATTTTGCTCACGGCCTGCATATCGATGCCGGTGGCCAGGCCGTCTCGCATCAGGTCTGTCATTTGTCCGATTTTGTCCGGGCCGACAATGGTAAGCACTGCGCCAAGTGCGGCCAGTACCAGGGCAAACAGCACCACCGGGATTTTATCTTTCATATAGCCGGAAACTTTTCCTAGCGCAGAAAACATCTGATTCTTTTTCTTCATTGAACTCTCCCCCTCCTTTTAGGCCAATTCCGCTTCGGAAAGCTGAGACATGGCGATTTCACGATACACCGAGCAATTCTTCATCAGTTCTTCGTGGGTACCGTCTCCTACCACCCGGCCCTCGTCCAGGACCAGGATCTTATCCGCATGGCGGATGGTGCTGATTCTCTGCGCCACAATGATCTTGGTGATCTCAGGCAGCTGCTCCGTAAGTCCGGCCCGAAGAGTGGCATCGGTGCGATAATCCAACGCAGAGAAGGAATCGTCAAAGACCAGGATCTCTGCGTTTCTTGCCAGTGCTCTGGCAATGGACAGTCTCTGCTTCTGTCCGCCGGAGACATTTCTGCCGCCCTGCGCAATGTGCTGCTCCTTGCCAAACTCCAGCTTGTTCACAAATTCCGCGGCCTGGGCCAGAGCAATGGCTCGGTCCGTATCCTCCGGGGCAGGCTCCTTGCTGTTCTCACCGAAATTCACATTTTCCGCCACGGTGCCGGAAAACAGGACCGCTTTCTGGGTCACATAGCCCAGCTTGTTATACAGGCCGTCAAAGGTGTAATCCTTGACATTGACCCCATCCACCAGGACCTGGCCCTGGGTGGCATCATAAAAGCGGGCAATGAGGCTGACCAGCGTGGTCTTGCCGCTGCCGGTGGCGCCGATGATGGCAAGGGTCTGACCCTTGTTTATTTTGAAGCTCACATTGGTGAGATCGTCCTGCACCGCTTCCGGATAACGGAAAGATACATTCTTAAACTCCACGGTACCCACTTCTGTGCCGTCTTTTTGGGTTCCCTCCTGAATGGCGGACCTGGTCTCCAGGACCTGGTTGATTCTCTCTGCGGAAACCTGTGCAGCAGGCAGCAGCATGAAAATCATAACCAGCATCATAAAGGACATCACCACATAGGTGGCATAGGTGCTGAACACCACAATGTTGCTGAACATTGTCATACGCTCCATCATCCCGGCCGCAGGCAGTGCGCTTAAAAGAGCTGCACCCACCCAGAAAATACACAGGGACAGGCCGTTCATCCCCAGGGCCATAATGGGCTGCAGAGCGGCAAAGATCCGCTGGTTTTTCAGCTGGACTTTCATCATCACCCCGTTGGTCTTTTCAAACTTCTCATCCTGGTACGCTTCCGCATTGAACGCATGGACCACATTGATGCCGGTAAGATTTTCCCGGGCGATGCGGTTGATTTTATCCGTAAGCTTCTGCACCGTGCGGGCCCGGCGAATGACAGAAGAGACGATCACCAGCACCGACAGGCAGATGGCCAGAACAAAGCCAGCCGTGATCACGGACAGCTCCCAGCTCTTTCCCAGGATCTTGGCAACCGCCCAGATTGCCATGACCGGAGATTTAATCAGGGCCTGCAATCCCATGGCAATCACCATCTGGATCTGGGTGATGTCGTTGGTGGTACGGGTGATGAGGCTGGGAACCGAGAATCCCAGCATCTCCTGCTGTCCCAGACCGGACACATGCTGGAACAGATCCTCCCGAACCACATAGGTAAATCCAGAAGCGATCTTCGCCGCCAGGAAGCCGCAGAAGATGCACAGCATGGCGCTGGTCATGGCGCACAGCAGCATGTGCAGGCCGGTGTTCCAGATGTGAGACATTTCACTTCCCGGGGTCTGAATGAGCATGGTCAGCTCGCTCATATAGTCAGGAAGCTTCAGGTCAAAATAAATTTGTCCCAGGAGCAGCACGGCGCAGACCAGCGCCATGATGATCTCCTTGAGGCGCATTTTTTTCAATAGTTTCAGCATCTCATAATTCCTCCGTTTTTAATCTAAATGAACCTTTTCCTTCTGAAGCTCTTCCGCATTCTCTGCAATCACGCAAAAGCAGTGACGAAAGCATTCCAGGTCCTCTTCTTTCAGACCTTTTCTCAGCTTTTCCAGCAGTTTCCGCTGTGCCAATCGTCCCTTTTCAATGATGGGGGCTGCCTTGGGGGTGCAAACCAGGCGAACCTTTCTCCGATCCCCTTCCACACTCTGCCGCTCTAAATATCCGTCATGGACCAGTTTCTCCACATGGATGGAAACCACATTGGGCTTGATGTTGCGAATGACGCTGATGTCTTTCGCTGTGTAGCGGTCAGGATTGTTTGCCAGAAACATCAAAATATCAAACGATGTTTTGGACAGCTCAAATTCATGCAAAACCGGCTGACTCAGCACATCATAGGCACGCTGGATCCTGGATGTAAAAGCAAACATGGACGAAATATTCACCGCAACGCCTCCTTTTGCGCAATATTAAATAGTTCATTTTTGAACAATCTATATTTTACCTATTTTATCTGTGATTGTCAACAATTATAGCGCACTTAATTTGTGAAGTTTTTATAAACATATTGCGAACACCGCACATCCTCTGGAACTTCCTCCCTTGACAGGCCATATTTGCCGGACTATGATATGATATATTGTATGTTTCGTTTCAGTTTAGAAACATTGAGTAAACTATCCGTGAGGTGAGCGATTATGTTTCACATTTTGGTTGTGGACGACGACAAGAGTACCAGACGATTGCTAAAGGCAGTTTTGGAATCGGAAAACTATACCGTATACACCGCAGAAAACGGAGCAGAAGCTCTGACCCTGATGGATCAGGCCCATATCGATCTGGTGGTGCTGGATGTGATGATGCCGGAGATGGACGGCTATGCATTCACCAAGATCCTCCGTGACAGCAACAACAACCTGCCCATTCTCATGGTGTCTGCCAAGCAGCTGCCGGAGGACAAGAAAAAGGGATTTATTGTGGGCACCGATGACTATATGACAAAGCCCATTGACGAGGAAGAAATGCTGCTCAGAATCAAGGCCCTGCTGCGCCGCGCTCGGATCGTCAGCGAACGAAAAATCACCGTGGGCGATGTGGTCCTGGACTATGATGCCCTTACCGTTACCAGGCGGGGCGAAACCCAGGAGCTTCCCCAGAAGGAATTTATGCTTCTTTACAAGCTTCTGTCCTATCCCGGAAAGATCTTCACTCGGATTCAGCTCATGGACGAAATCTGGGGGGCGGACAGTGAGACCGGGTGGGAAACCGTCACCGTTCACATCGGAAGGCTTCGCAAGCGGTTTGAAAACTGGGAGGAATTTGAAATCGTTTCCGTGAGAGGCCTGGGCTACAAGGTGGTGAAGAAGGTATGAATCACAGAGAAAAAAGAACACACTTCGGCCTTCTTTTCATGTTTGCCGTGGTGGTATTTCTCGCTCTGCTGGCAAACTCCATTGTCACCGGGGCGCTGGTATATCTGCTGATCGAGCTGGATATTCTGCATGTCACCACCGACGCCGTGGGGCACATCGGGGAAATCCTGATGGTGATTGCCCTGGTTAGCATCCCCATCGGGCTTCTGATCTCCATGGCTGTCAGTAAAATTCCGCTGAAGCCCTTCCGGGACCTGATTAAAAGCATGGACCGGCTGGCCTCCGGCGATTTTCACACTCGCGTCAATGTGGGCCCCGTCATGGCCAAGTATCCTCCCTTTGTGGAGGTCTGCGAAAGCTTTAACAAAATGGCCCAGGAGCTGGAGAGCACTGAAATGCTCCGCACGGATTTTATCAACAATTTCTCCCACGAATTCAAAACCCCCATTGTGTCCATTGCAGGCTTTGCCAAGCTCCTCAAGCGGGGCAATTTGGGGGAATCCGTGAAACAGGAATATATGAACATCATTGAAGAGGAGTCTCTTCGCCTTGCCTATATGGCCACCAATGTACTGAACCTTACCAAGGTGGAAAATCAGAACATCCTCACCGATGTCAGCTCCTTCAATCTCTCCGAGCAAATCCGAAGCTGCATCTTGCTGCTGGAAAACAAATGGGAAAAAAAGAATCTGGACTTTCTGCTCTCCTTCGGGGAACATACCGTCCACGCAAATGAGGAGCTTCTGAAACAGGTCTGGATCAATCTTCTGGACAATGCCATTAAGTTTTCCCCTCAGGAGCAGATCATCGAGGTGCGGATTTCAGAATCCCCCGGCACCATTTCCGTGTCTATTTTAAACACCGGGCCGGAAATCTCTCAGGAAGATCAAAAACGGATTTTCAACAAATTCTATCAGGCCGACCAGTCTCACGCCACAGAGGGAAACGGCGTGGGCCTTGCCATTGTCAAGCGTGTCATCCAGCTCCATGGCGGCTCCATCCAGGTAAGCAGCAGCAAAGACATCACCGCCTTCACCGTGGAGCTTCCCCTTCATCCATAGCACCCAGGCTGTCTCATACCGAGGCAGCCTGTTTTTACATAAAAACCCGACTCAGTTTCGTTTCGGTTTAGAAAGCTTTTGTATCATAAGCATATAGATAGATAGAATGGTAGGTGATCTGCTTTGAGTATCTTTTTAACAATGGCATTTCTCTTTTTTATTGGTTCTGTTCTGGGTTGGTTTTTGGAGCTGTTTTACAGAAATCTGCGGCGTAAGAGCAAAAAATGGATCAATCCCGGTTTTTGTACCGGCCCCTATGTGCCAATTTATGGATTCGGTCTGTGTACCTTGTTCCTTTTGGCGTCCTTGGGGGATCGATCCCTGATTCAAAATCCCGTCTGGAACCAGGTGGCGGTTCTGGTCATCATGGCAATCGCTATGACGCTGATTGAACTGGTGGCAGGTATTTTCTGTCTCAAGTTCCTGAAGGTCCGTCTGTGGGACTATTCCGAGCAGTGGGGCAATTTCCACGGCATTATCTGCCCGGCCTTTTCTCTGGCCTGGGCCGCCATCGGAATGGTCTATTGTCTGTTTGTCCACCCTCACATCCTGGACGCACTGAACTGGCTGTCACAAAATCTGGCTTTTACCTTCTTCATCGGAATGTTTTATGGCATTCTCATCATTGATGTGGCCCACTCCGCCCAGCTTATGGCGAAGCTTAAAAAGTTTGCTGACGAAAATCTTGTGGTTCTCAAATACGAAGGCATCAAAGATCACATTCGGAGATCTCAGCCCGTGAAAGGCAAAAAGCTGAATTTCTTCCGTCCCTTCCACTCTGACTTTTCCCTGTCAGACCATCTAAAGGAAATGTATGGCTCCGGGGCCCCGCAGCGGAAGCGGCACAAGAAGAAGTAAATTTGTATCGATGCTCTTTTGATATTGGAGGTTCCTATGAATACAGAGATATATAGAGCCGGTATTGACATCGGTTCCACAACCGTCAAACTGGTCATTCTGAATCAAGATGGACAGACGCTGTACAGCGACTTTCGCCGCCACCACGCACACACCCAGCAGACTCTGGGGGCGTTGCTGTCCGATGCACATAAGACACTGGGAGAATGCAGCCTACAAGTCAGCATCACAGGCTCCGGCGCAATGAATCTGGGAAAGGCACTGTCCATCCCCTTTGTGCAGGAGGTTGTGGCGGTGGCCACCGCTCTGAAATCCACCGCACCCCAAACCGATGTTGCCATCGAACTGGGCGGTGAAGATGCCAAGATCATCTATTTTCGGGGCACTCTGGAAGAACGGATGAACGGAGTCTGTGCCGGCGGCACAGGCTCTTTCATCGACCAAATGGCAGCCTTGCTGCAAACCGATGCCCAGGGCCTTAACGAAGCTGCCAAAGACTATCAGCAGATCTATCCCATTGCCGCGCGATGCGGCGTGTTTGCGAAAACCGATATCCAGCCCCTCATCAACGAGGGTGCCACACGGGCTGACCTGGCCGCCTCCATTTTTCAGGCAGTAGTCAACCAGACCATTTCCGGGCTGGCCTGCGGAAAGCCCATTCGGGGCTGCGTGGCATTTCTGGGCGGCCCTCTGCATTTCCTGTCAGAGCTGAAGCAGGCCTTCATTCGCACCCTGCATCTCACCCCGGAAACCACCGTTGACCCGGAAAATTCCCATCTGTTTGCCGCCATGGGTGCGGCACTGGAATCGGAATCTTCCCCGGTGGTGTCTCTGGAGCATCTTTTGGGGCAGCTGGAGCGGGGGGTTCCCATCGCCTTTGAAATGCCCCGTCTGGAGCCTCTGTTTCGCAATGAAGAGGAGTTTCATTCCTTTCAGCAGCGGCACAACCGAAACATTGTGGCAAAGGCAGACCTGAAAAAATACAAGGGTCCCTGTTATCTGGGCATTGATGCAGGCTCCACCACCACAAAGATGGTGCTGGTTGGAAGCAAGGGCGAGCTGCTTTTTTCCCATTATGCCAACAATCAGGCCGACCCCATCCGGACCGCAAAGGAGGCCATCGGCCTTCTGAAGGATGCCCTTCCCGACACCGCAGTCATTGCCCGCTCCTGCTCCACCGGATACGGGGAATCCCTTTTAAAGTCCGCATTCTCCCTGGATGAAGGGGTGGTAGAGACCATCGCCCACTGCACCGCCGCTTCCTTTTTTGACCCAGAAGTGGACTGTGTCCTGGACATCGGCGGCCAGGATATGAAGTGCATCAAGCTGAAAAACGGCACCGTGGACACCATCTTGCTCAATGAAGCCTGCTCTTCCGGCTGCGGCTCTTTTATCGAGAACTTCGCCTCCTCCATGGGATATACCGTCCAGGAGTTTGCCCGGAAGGCCCTCTTTGCCAAAGCCCCCGTGGATCTGGGAACCCGGTGCACCGTATTTATGAATTCCAATGTGAAGCAGGCCCAGAAGGAAGGAGCCGGGGTGTCGGACATCTCCGCAGGTCTTGCCTACTCCGTCATCAAAAACGCCCTGTACAAGGTCATCAAGCTGGCCTCCAGTCAGGATCTGGGCACCCACATTGTGGTACAGGGGGGCACCTTCCATAATCAGGCAGTTCTGCGGGCCTTTGAAAAAATCTCCGGAGTTCACGCCATAAGCCCGGATATTTCCGGGCTTATGGGTGCCTTTGGTGCCGCACTGGTGGCAAGAAGCCACGATACAGGAGAAAAAACCACGACCCTTTCTCTGGATGAAATCGTGAATCTCACCTACACCTCCAGCTCTGTGCGTTGCGGCGGCTGCTCCAACAACTGTATGCTTACCATAAACCGGTTTTCCGACGGCCGCAGGCACATCAGCGGCAACCGCTGCGAAAAAGGTGCCGGTGGAAGCAGCAAAGGCCCCAAGGCTCCCAACATGATGGCTTACAAGCGCCAGCGGATTTTTGAAGACTATCCTCCTCTGTCGGAATCCCAGGCCACACGCGGAACCATCGGCATTCCCAGAGTGCTGAATCTCTATGAAAATTATCCCTTCTGGGCCACCTTTTTCCGGCAGCTGGGCTTCCGGGTGGTGCTCTCTCCCTATTCCACACGGAAGATCTATGAGCTTGGTATCGAGTCCATCCCCTCTGAGTCTGAGTGCTATCCCGCTAAAATGTCCCACGGCCATGTGCAGTGGCTGGTGAATCAGGGAATCAAAACCATTTTCCACCCCTGTGTGTTCTATGAACATCAGGAGACCAAACAGGCTCAGAATCATTTTAATTGTCCCATTGTGATCTCCTACGCTGAAAACATCAAAAACAATGTGGAAGCCATCACTGAAGGAGATGTGCGCTACCTCCGTCCTTTTATCGCCTTTACCAGTGAAAAAACCGCCGCAGACCGGTTGGTAAAAACTGCCGCAGAGGAATGGAACATCCCGGAATCTGAGGTGCGGGCCGCCGTCCATGAAGCATGGGCAGAGCAGCGCAGAGCCAAGCAGGATATTCTGGCGGAAGGCCGACGGCTTTTGCTGGATATGGAGCAGCACGGGGGCCGCGGCATTGTGCTGGCAGGACGGCCCTATCACATGGACCCGGAGATCAACCACGGGATCCCGGAGCTCATTGCCTCATACGGTCTCACCGTATTCACTGAGGACAGTCTGCCTTTGGAATTCGCACCGGAGCGTCCCCTGCGTGTGGTGGACCAGTGGGTCTATCACTCCCGGCTTTATAACGCAGCGGAATTTGTGGCTGCACGAAATGACCTGGAGCTGATCCAGCTCAATTCCTTCGGCTGCGGGCTGGATGCCGTTACCACCGACCAGGTCTGTGAGATTCTGGAAAAGAGCAACAAGCTCTATACCCTGCTGAAAATCGACGAAATCACCAATCTGGGTGCCATCAGGATCCGCATCCGCAGCCTGCTGGCAGCCATGGACCTTCGGCAGGAAAAGCACATCACCGCCGCCCCCGTCCATCAGCAATACCGGCGGACGGAATTCACAAAGGAAATGTACCAGCAGGGCTATACCATTCTGGCCCCACAAATGAGTCCCATCCACTTCGATCTGATCGGCCCTGTCTTTTCCAAGCATGGCTATCATATTGAAATTTTGAACAACGACAACCGCTCCGCCATTGATGTGGGTCTGAAATATGTAAACAACGATGCCTGCTTCCCCTCCATTACCGTGGTGGGACAGATCATGCAGGCGGTGCTCTCCGGCAAGTATGACACCCATAAGCTGGCCATTATGATGACCCAGACCGGCGGCTGCTGCCGTGCCAGCAACTATGTAGCCTTTATCCGGCGGGCGTTGGATAAGGCGGGTTTGTCTCACATCCCCGTCATATCCCTGAACGCCAACGGCATGGAAAAAAATCCCGGCCTGCGTCTTACGCCGGGGCTTGTGGTGGATGCTGCCCAGGCCCTTGTCTACGGAGACCTTCTCATGCGGTGCCTGTACCGGGTCCGTCCCTATGAAAAGGTGCCCGGCTCTGCCAATGCCCTCCATGAAAAATGGCGTGATCTGTGCATTACGGCACTTATGGACAAACACAGTATGCGCCACTACAAAGAGATCTGCGCAGACCTTGTAGAAGAGTTTGACCACCTGCCTCTCCAGACGGGACTGCATAAGCCCCGGGTGGGTGTGGTCGGTGAAATTCTGGTCAAATACATGCCTCTTGCAAACAATCATCTGGTGGACCTTCTGGAACGGGAGGGGGCCGAGGCAGTGGTTCCGGATCTCATGGATTTCATGAACTATGCCCTCTACAACAGCAACTACAAAGCGGAATTTCTGGGCGCAAAAAAATCCAGTAGGCTTCTTTGCGATACCGGCATCAAGCTCATTCGCAAAATCCGCAAGCCCGCCCTGGACGCTCTGGCAAAGAGCAGACGCTTTGAGCCTCCCGCATCCATTGAAACCATCGCCCGGCAGACCAAGCCCTTCCTTTCTCTGGGAAATCAGTACGGCGAAGGATGGTTCCTGACGGGAGAAATGCTGGAGCTGATTACCAGCGGGGTCAACAACATCGTGTGCATCCAGCCCTTTGCCTGCCTGCCCAATCATGTGGTGGGAAAAGGTGTCATCAAAGCCCTGCGAAAGGCCTATCCCCAGGCCAATATTGCCGCTGTGGACTATGATGCCGGTGCCAGCGAGGTCAACCAGCTCAACCGCATCAAGCTTATGCTCTCCACAGCCAAAGAAAGGGAATCCTCTTCCTTGCAAACACAAAATGCATAAAATCAGGTGCTGTCTAAACCCGGTTCAGACAGCACCTGAACTCTTTTCCCACTTGACAAGACTCCGATGCAAGGGGTAAAATCATTCTGTCATGCGGTAGAAATTACCTGAATGTTGCCTTCCCTACCCATTTAATCCCATTGCCACCAACAGGAGGACCTACTATGAAACAGATCAAGCCCGGCAGAGGCCCCTCGATGATGGGCGGCATTACTGGCATTTTTATGATTTGCATTGGTATCGTCTGGACGATCCTTGCCTCAGAGGCCTCCCCGTTTTTTGCCCTGTTCGGCCTTTTCTGGACCGGCATTGCCGTTGTGAATACCATATACCAGTTCAAAAATGCCACCGGCAAACATCGCTATTCCGCCTTTGATATTACGGATGATACAGAAGAACCGGATCCCTTAAACCAACGCTTTCATCCGGAACCCCACACCGCTTCCCGGGAAGGAGGCAGCGCCTTCTGTCCCTACTGCGGCGCCCAGGTGGAAAAAGCCTATCAATTCTGCAATAAATGCGGCAGAGAACTGCCCTGAGGAGGTCCCATGGCAAAGTTTGAGCATGTGTGTTATGACGATTTTGATCAACTGTTGGAAACCATCGAACAAGGCATTCTGGGCAGCAGCGTCTCTGCCTCTCTGGAAGATTCCAGTGACTTTGTCAGCGGAAATGCCCGGTGCAGTGTCCGTGTCTTTGAGCGCTACAGCTATCTGGGCAGCAACCGCGTCAGCCTCAGTGTCACACTGTTTCAATCAGAGTCCGGTCCTGTCCACATCTGTGCCATCACTGCGGGCGGCAGTGAAGCCATGTTTTTCAAAATGAATACCTATGGGGAAGAAGCATTCCTTGAGAAATTCATAGAACTGCTGGATTGATCGGCGGCTCGTTTCCATAAACCGATTCCAGAAAGAGAAGGGAACTCTATGTACCGATTACTGATCGTAGAAGATGATATGGGAATTGCACAAGCCATCAAAGAACAGGCAGAAATGTGGGAGCTGCAAGTTCATTGCGTCCAAAATTTTCGTAATGTGCTGGCAGAGTTTGCCGCTTTTGACCCACACATCATTCTGCTGGACATCAGCCTGCCCTTTTTCAACGGATACCACTGGTGCAATGAGATCCGCAAAGCCTCAAAGGTGCCCATCATCTTCATCTCCTCCGCCTCGGACAACATGAATATCATTATGGCAATGAACATGGGCGGGGATGACTTTATCCCAAAGCCCTTTGACCAAAGCGTGCTCATGGCAAAGGTGCAGGCTCTGCTCCGCCGGACCTATGACTTTGCTTCCTCCGTTCCGGTTCTGGAGCATCGAGGGGCCCTGCTCAACACCGCCGACAATACTTTTACTTACAGCAACAGCAAAATTGCCCTGAGCAAAAACGAGTACAAAATCCTTCTCATTTTGATGCAGAGCAAGGGTAAGGTGGTCAGCCGAGAAAAGCTTATGAAGGCCCTTTGGGAGTCCGACTGCTTTGTGGACGAAAACACGCTGTCCGTCAATGTGAATCGCCTCCGAAAAAAGCTGGACGGAGCCGGTCTCAAGGATTTCATTACCACCAAATTCGGCCAGGGCTATGCCATCCTGGATTGAAAGAAAGGCAACCTACATGAAGCTTTTTGGTCAATATCTCCGGCAGCGGCGCCGAGGTTTCTTCCTTGGCCTGCTGCTGTGCTGCGTTTTTATTCTCTCCTTTGCACTGTACCGGCTTCCTGTGAAAGCCATCTTGTACCCTGCGGCTCTGTGCCTTCTGATCGGTCTGGTCTTCCTATGGCTGGATTTTCTCAGGGTGAAGAAGAGGTACCGGGCCTTGACACAGATTCAGACCTTTACCGATGCATCCGCAGAGGAATTTCCTCCCATTGACAGTCTGGAAGATGCCGCATATCAAAACATCATCCACCTGCTCTGCGCCCAGCAGGCGGCGCTCCACTCGGAGGCCTGCCGTCGGTATTCCGATATGATCGATTACTACACGGTCTGGGCCCATCAAATCAAAACTCCCATCGCCTCCATGAGGCTGAACCTGCAAAATGACGATTCCGCCCTGTCCCGAAAGGTCTCTGCAGATCTGTTTCGGGTGGAGCAGTATGTGGAAATGGTCCTGATGTTTCTAAAGCTGGATGGCCGCTTCAGCGACTATGTGATCAAATCCTGTGATCTGGATTCCATCATCCGTCAGGCGGTGAAGAAATTCGCCGGTGAATTCATCGGCCGCAGGCTGAAGCTGGTCTATGAAGGTGTGAATGTCTCCGTCATCACCGATGAAAAATGGCTGTCCTTTGTCATTGAGCAGGTCCTTTCCAATGCCCTCAAGTACACCCCCTCCGGCAGCATCACCATCTCCCTTGCGCCCCAGAAAAAGCTGTGCATCACTGATACCGGCATGGGAATCGCAGCGGAAGACCTTCCGCGGATCTTTGAAAACGGCTACACGGGATATCATGGCAGAACGGACAAAAAGGCCAGCGGCATCGGGCTGTATCTGTGTAAGCGGATTTGCAGCAACCTGGGCCACACCATCCAGGCAGAATCGGTGGTAGATAAGGGAACCTGCATTACCATCGATCTTTCCCAGTCCCGGCTGGAAGTGGAATAACTCCTTACAAAAGTGTTAGATTTCAAAGGGGATTTGTAAGCCGATTCTATGGCAATGCAAATCCCCTTTTTGCTACAATAGGCACAGAAATTCCAAAGGAGGAAATCGTTTATGAGTATTTTAGAAGTAAGCGGTATCAGAAAAATCTATACCACCCGCTTCGGCGGAAGCAAGGTGGAGGCCCTGCGGGATGTGTCATTCAGCGTAGAACAAGGCGAGTACATTGCCATTATGGGCGAGTCCGGTTCCGGTAAAACGACCCTGCTGAACATTCTGGCGGCTCTGGATAAGCCCACAGCAGGCAAGGTCATTCTGGACGGGCAGGATCTCTTGCAGGTAAAGGACAGCAAGATTGCAGCCTTCCGCCGAGACAATCTGGGCTTTGTATTTCAAGAGTTCAATCTTCTGGACACCTTTACCTTAGAGGACAACATCTATTTGCCTCTGGTACTGGCGGGAAAGCCCTACCAGGAAATGCAGCAGCGGCTTCAGCCCATTGCCGCACAGCTGGGAATTGCAGCCCTGTTGAAAAAATATCCCTATGAGGTTTCCGGGGGACAGAAGCAGCGTGCCGCAGTGGCCAGAGCCATCATCACCGATCCCAAGCTGATTCTGGCCGACGAGCCCACCGGTGCCCTGGATTCCAAGGCCACGGATGAGCTGCTGTGGCTGTTCAGCAAAATCAATCAGGACGGCCGCACCATTTTGATGGTGACCCACTCGGTGAAGGCCGCCAGCCATGCCAGCCGGGTTCTGTTTATCAAGGACGGCGAAGTGTTCCACCAGATCTACCGTGGAAACAGCTCAAACGATCAGCTGTATCAGAAAATTTCCGACACACTGACCATGCTTGCGACAGGTGGTGACCGTCCATGAAATTATCCTTCTATCCCAAACTGGCCTGGGACGGCATCCGGAAAAACCGGCGGCTGTACCTGCCATATCTGCTCACCTGCATTGGAATGGTGATGATGCATTATATCATCATCTTTCTTGTGGACTGCCCCTCCGTGAAGGCCATGGCAGGGGGCGATGTGATCGCCAATATGCTGAATTTTGGCTGCTGGGTCATTGGCTTTTTTGCTTTGCTCTTTCTGTTTTACTCCAACTCCTTCCTGATTCGGCGCAGAAAAAAAGAATTCGGCCTGTATAACATCCTAGGGATGGGCAAGTGGAACATCAGCCGGATCCTGTTCTGGGAAGCGTTGATTATTGCAGGGCTGTCTTTGGCCATCGGCATAGGCCTGGGAATTGCCCTGTCCAAGCTCTTCGAGCTCCTGCTGGTCAATATCGTATCCATGAATGTCACCTATGATTTTTCCATTTCCCTGCACAGCATCACCCGGACTTTCTTTGTATTCTGCGGGATTTTTGCACTGGTGCTCCTCAATGCCCTGCGTCAGATCTCTCTGTCCAATCCTGTAGAGCTGCTTCAAAGCGACAACATGGGGGAAAAACCTCCCAAAGCCAGATGGCTTCTCAGCCTTCTGGGTGTGGTGCTTCTGGGGATCGCTTATTATGCGGCGGTGACCATTGAGGACCCTTTCTCCGCTCTCAGTGCCTTCTTCATCGCCGTGCTCCTGGTGATCTGTGGGACCTACCTGCTGTTCATCACAGGTTCCGTGGCCATCTGCCGGATTTTGCAGAAGAAAAAGAACTATTACTACAAAGCCAATCACTTTGTCAGTGTCTCTTCCATGGCCTATCGCATGAACCGAAACGGAACCGGCCTGGCCTCCATCTGTATTCTGTTGACTATGGTGCTGGTCATGCTGAGTTCCACCACCGCCCTGTTTACAGGTTCCGAGGACAGCCTCCACAGCCGCTATCCCAGAGATTTCAACATGGATTTCACCTCTACCAGTCCGGACGCCATCGAGGAACAGGCAATCGCCCCCGCCCGTGAGAATATTCTTTCATTCCTGGCAAAGCAGGGTACCGCGCCGGAACATATCTATGACTACTGCATGGGCTATGCTTCCGGCTATTTAGGCGACGGTGAATTTCAGTATGATCTGGACAATATCTATCTCGCCAATGCAGATACATCAAATACGCCCATGCTGCTCTATCTCATCCCTCTGGAATCCTATAATGCCATGATGGGTACCCAGCAGAGCCTTGCAAAAGATGAGGTGCTCATCTATCCCTATCGCACCCAATACTCTGCTTCCACATTCTGCCTGTCCGGCGGCCCCCAGTATCGAGTGAAGGAAGTCGTTCCCGATTGGATCAACAACGGCAATTCCGCCATGACCATCTTCCCCACTTTGTTTGTGTTTGTTCCGGATCTGGAAGCCGCAGTTGCCCCCTGGAAATCTCTGGCAAACTTTTCAGGAGATCCGCTCATACAGTATTGCTGGTACTATGGCTTCGACCTGGATCTGCCCGCTCAGGAAGAAATCGACCTGTACCATCAGATTCGGGCAGATCAATCCCTGAATACGGTTGACACAAACTGGGAGTGTCTGGAGGCAGAACGCTCCGGCTACTACAGCCTCAACGGCGGACTGTTCTTCATCGGTATCATGCTCAGTCTGGTATTTCTGTCTGCTGCCGTTCTCATCATTTACTACAAGCAGATTTCCGAAGGGTATGAAGATCAGGCCCGGTTTGAAATCATGCAGAAGGTAGGCATGACAAAACGGGATATCCGCAAATCCATCAATTCGCAGATGCTTACCGTCTTTTTCCTCCCTCTGCTCACTGCGGGAATCCATCTGTGCTTTGCCTTCCCCATAATTCACAAGCTGCTTCTGATTTTTAATCTCTGGAATACCAGAATTCTCATTGCCACCACTGTTTGCTGTTTCCTGATTTTCGGCCTCTTCTACACTCTGGTATACCGGCTTACCTCTAACGCTTACTATGCCATTGTCAGCGGTGCCAGAAAGGATTGACCCAGGCGCAAGTTCAGATTTCTCATTTTCTCTTCCCGGAAGGCCTCTGCGGCCTTTCGGGAAGTTTGTTTTTGCAGCGCATAAAAAAGCAGGAGGCGGGAAACCGCCTCCTGTGGTTGCTTTTACACTGTATTTACTTTCGTGCAGCAGCTCTTGCCTCTTTCTCTGCTTCCACATGCGCATTGTATCCTTCCATCGCATCATGCCAGGAACAATAGGCAGGATCCTGCCTATGATCCGGCAGATCATATTCCGCTTTCAGATACTGCCCCAGGTAGGAAGAGACCTT
>JARIBV010000080.1 GCA_029257335.1 Faecousia sp. | reverse complement strand
GGTTCTCGCAAATTACCATAACGCGACCCTTGCGCTTAATGATCTTGCACTTCTCGCACATGGGCTTAACGGACGGTCTTACCTTCATACTGTTAACCTCCAATTAAGAGCAATCTCTTATACATATTACTTACTTCTCCAGGTGATCCGACCCTGAGTCAGATCATAAGGAGACATCTGAACAGTTACCTTGTCACCGGGCAAGATCTTGATAAAGTTCATTCTGAGCTTGCCGGAAATATGTGCCAGAATGGTGTGCCCGTTGCCAATGTCAACGGTGAACATTGCATTCGGCAGTGCATCGACAACGATGCCCTCAAGTTCAATTACGTCGTCTTTTGCCAAGTTAAAACCTCCCTTGGTTTTGACTGATGATTTCTTGGCTGCATACAGCCAAATTCCTTCGTAATTCGCTGTTGAGCACTTTTTCGCCGGACCGGATCTTTCCGGCGACTCTGGATTCAGCTCGAGGGACCTTTCGGACATGCTTCCTCTTTTTGCGTTTCATGCGCTCAAGCGGTCTTGTCTTGCCATCGGCGATCAGGACGTACGCACCGTCTGTCTCCATCACGAAGAACAGCTTTCCCCGGTCGCGTCCGGCAGTGGACAATACAATGTCCGATTTTTGAATTTCCATGCTACAGCCCCTCGGTGACGGTGAGAATTTCCGGCTCGCCGTCGGTAATGAGCACAGTATTTTCGTAATGGGCCGAGAGCTTGCCGTCGGCAGTCACCGTTGTCCATTTATCCTTGAGAACGACCACCTCATAGGTACCGGCGTTCACCATAGGCTCAACGGCAATGGTCATGCCTTTGATCAGTCTGGGTCCGTGCCCGGGTGCGCCAAAATTACGCACCTCAGGCTCTTCATGCAGATGCGCACCTACGCCGTGACCTACGAAGTCGCGCACCACAGAAAAACCGTTTGACTCCACATACGATTGGACTGCATGGGAGATGTCAGACACCCGGCACCCCTGCTTTGCAAACTTCATCCCCTCAAAAAAGCTCTGGCGGGTCACATCAATGAGCCGCTGTGCTTCTGAGCTGACCTTGCCGCAGGGATAGGTCGCTGCGCAGTCTCCATGGAATCCTTTGTAATAGGCACCCACATCAACAGAGACGATATCGCCTTCCTCAAGCACACGCCCTCCGGGAATTCCATGGATGACGGTGTTGTTAACGGAGATGCACACACTTGCCGGGAATCCGTTATAATGCAGGAACGACGGCTTGGCGCCCTGCTTCACGATAAACTCGTGAACAGCCTTATCGATCTGCTTGGTCGTAACGCCAGGTTTTACCATTTCCCCTGCCAAGGCACGGGCTGCCGCGGTAATTTTACAAGCCTGACGCATGGCCTCCAGCTCACGCTCGTTTTTCACAGAAATCATTTTACTGCTCCTATGGCCACGAGAATGGCGTGGTTCGCATCTTCGATGGACTGTTTTCCATCCACAAGGCGGAGCTTTCCCTGATTCTTATAGAATACCTTCAGCTCTTCGGTCTGGGCATGGTACACCTGGATGCGATGACGGACGGTTTCCGCCTTGTCATCGTCCCGGATCACCAGCGCATCGCCGCAGGAATCACAGATCCCTTCTGCCTTGGGAGGATTTGCAACAACGTGATAGGTCGCACCGCACTTGAGGCAGACCCGTCTGCCTGTCATGCGGGAGACAATCTCGTCGTCACTGATCTCGATGGACACTACATGGTCGATGTTGATGCCCAGCTTCTCCAGTCCCTCTGCCTGAGGCACGGTCCGGGGAAAGCCGTCCAAGATGAAGCCATTGCGGCAGTCATCTTTTCTGACTCGCTCGCCGACGATGCCCAAAACGACATCGTCGGGAACGAGGCAACCGTCATCCATGTAGCGCTTGGCCAACTGGCCGATTTCTGTTCCATTGTGAATTGCCTCACGGAGCATGTTTCCCGTAGAAATGGTGGGAATTCCCAGCTTTTCCACCAACAGCCCCGCCTGAGTGCCTTTGCCGGCACCAGGGGCTCCCAATAAAATCAGATTCATGAAGCGCCTCCTAGCTTACTCCAGGAAGCCCTTGTAGTGACGCATAAGCATCTGAGCTTCCAGTGCCTGAACAGTCTCCAGTGCAACACCGACGACGATGATGACGGAAGTACCGCCAATACCCAGAGACCGCACACCGGGGATCAGATTTCCTCCGATGATAGGCAGCAGGGCGGCAATTGCCAGATAGATAGCGCCGAAGAGAGTGACCTTACGGATTACCTTACCGATGAAGTCAGCTGTGGGCTTACCAGGCCGGAAGCCGGGAATGAAGCCACCATTTTTCTTCAGGTTATTCGCAATCTCGGTGGGGTCATACTGGATCGCTGCATAAAAATATGCAAAGCCGAAAATCAAAACGAAATAGAGGAATGCGTAGAACCAACTGCTGGGCTCAAAAATCCCTCTTACCACACCCCAGAAGCCAACACCGGCCTTCACATGGGTGAAAGCGAAGATGGTAGCGGGCAGGGATGCGATGGACTGGGCGAAGATGACGGGCATAACGCCGGACATATTCACCTTGATGGGCAGGTTGGTGTTCTGACCGCCATAGACCTTCCGGCCCACAACGCGCTTGGCGTACTGGACGGGGATCCGGCGCTCAGCGTCATTGACAAAGACAATGAGCACAACCAGAGCCATAACGGCAACCACAATGATCACGGCCTGCCACCAAACCATGGCGCCTGCGGACAAGCCCTTCACCAGCTTGATGACGTTCTCGGGCAGACGGCCAACGATGTTGGCAAACAGGATCATGGAAATACCGTTGCCGATACCGAACTCGGTGATCTGCTCGCCCATCCACATCACCAGGGCGGAGCCGGCGGTGAAGGTCAGAACGATGACCAGGTAGTTCAGGAAGTTTGCACCCTCGGTGAGAATGCCATAGTTGTGCAGCATAACGCAGTATGCAGAACCCATGAGCAGGCCCAGGCCGATGGTGGTGAAACGAGTGATGCGGGTCAGCTTCTTCTTGCCTTCCTCGCCTTCCTCCTTGGACATACGCTCCAGAGCAGGAATGGCGATGGTCAGCAGCTGAATGATAATGGAGGCGTTGATGTAGGGCTGAATGCTCAGTGCCAACACGGACGCCTGGGAGAAGGCAGAGCCGGACAGGGTGTTATAGAAGTCCAGCACCGTGCCTTCCAGGGACTTAAAGTAACTTGCAAGTGCAGTGGTGTCCACATAGGGAACCATGATAGCCGCGCCGATTCTATAAAGAACCAGCATAAAGATAGTGAAAAGGATCTTCTTCCGAAGCTCCGGAATTCTCCAAGCGTTACGGAATGTGGAAATCACTTATACCACCTCGGCCTTTCCACCTGCCTGCTCAATCTTTGCCTTGGCAGATTCGGAGAAAGCAGCGGCCTTGACGGTGATCTTTTTAGTCAGCTCACCGCGGGCCAGGACCTTGAGGCCATACTTGCAGTTAGAAATGATGCCCTTCTCGATGAGAGCAGCAGCATCCACAACTGCGCCATTCTCGAAAGCTTCCAGCTCGGAAACGTTCACAGCAGTCAGGGGCTTGGCGAAGATGTTAATGAAGCCACGCTTGGGCACACGACGGACCAGAGGCATCTGGCCGCCTTCAAAGCCGATCCGGACTTTGCCGCCGCTGCGGGCCTTCTGACCCTTGTGACCGCGGCCGGCAGTCTTGCCGTTACCGGTACCGGTACCGCGACCCTTGCGCTTGCCCACCTGGGTGGAGCCGGCAACAGGAGAAAGTTCAGAAAGTTTCATGCTTCGTTCCTCCTTTATTCTACTTCGGTGACCTGAAGCAGATAGCCGATCTTAGCGATCTTGCCGCGGGTCTGGGTGTTATCGGGCTG
>JARIBV010000016.1 GCA_029257335.1 Faecousia sp. | reverse complement strand
CTGTCAAATAGGTTGCATCAAACGCCATACAGTTCCTCCATCACAGCCACAAAAAGCTCATTGATCCGCTCTGTCTGACCGGTCAGGTATAGATACCCAAACAGGCATTCGAGACCGGTTGCCCGGGCGTATTCCTTGGGCGAAGCGTTCTTGGGAACTCCGTGAACATGTGTATTTTTTCCTCTGCGATAAGCTCCCTGCTCCTCTTGGGTCAGCAAGGGCTCCAAACGCTCAACAAATCGTGACTGTGCAGGTGCCGATACATAGGACACCGTTTCTTTGTGGAGGTTTCCCACCTTGGTTCTTCCATGGGTACACAGCCAAGTCCGTACAAGCAGTTCAAACACTCCGTCTCCCATATGGGCCAGGCCCAAAGCGGAAATGCTCCCAACCTGACGCACATCCATTTCTGGCTTAAAATAATTCTCCACTGCCAGACCTCCTTGGTATTTTTCCGTGTTATTGTACAACAGAACCAGTAAAAATGCAATGGGAAAGGCGCGTCGGAACACCAGCCCAATATGAGGCCTTGTTTTCCATTTCCACGCAGAAACGGAGTGACACCGCAATTACTCTGTGTCACTCCGTTTTATCACTATATGGTACCTTCTGCAAGGACGGGCTTTGGGAGCTTAATCCTCTGCCTCAGGCGGAGCCGGCTCCGTAGGCTTGGGATCCGTTGGGGCCGGCTCGGTTGGTGTGGTTTCCGTAGGGGCGGGTTCTGTGGGAGCCGGCTCCGTAGGTGCCGGTTCCGTAGGCTTGGGCGCCGGTGTGCTTGGGGCAACCAAAACCTTCTTATCTCGCCGGGAGTAGCTGGAGTCATCCTCCCACTCTCTGGAAATTAGTTCATCTGTCTTTTTATCATACTTACACTTATAGGAATTGCCGCTTCGTCCGGAGTAACCGCCCACGATGGTATCACCAATGCCGCTGTCGGGGTACTCTCTGGCGATCTCGTCGGTATACTCCACCTCAATAACATCATAGGGAGAGTAGCTTTCCTCTACCCATTCCATTTCGATATAATAGTCCTTGGTCTCGGTGCCCACAAATTCCAGATGGACCGCTCCGTCATAGACGGACATAAAGATCTTAATGGGGTATCCGGTGTTATTCTTAAACTTGAAATCCAGAGATCCCCAATAGACCGTAGCGTCCATGCCCGTAGGAACATAGCTTACGGCAAATGTGTGGACAGCCCGCTCAACGATCTCCAGATCTGCCAGCAGCGCACCATAATACAGCGTGGAGGCCACCTGGCAGACACCGCCGCCCAGCTCGTCCACCGTATCGTTGCCGGAATAGACCGCCGCTGCCTGATATCCCTTTTCCGCTGTACGCTCACCTACCACATCGTTGAAAGAGAATGTGGCACCGGGTGCCAGGATATACCCATCGATGGCTTCGCAGGCCAAACGCAGGTTTGTGGTACGCCGGTCATTCCAGGTATGGTCTGTGCTGATGGAAACCAGGGTATCTTTGAAGAAATCTGCTTCCAGATCCGACTTGATTGCCTTCGGAACCAGCAGCTGGAAGGAAACCTTGATCTCTTCTCCCTCTTTTGCGCTGTCTACCTTCTTCTGAAGCTCTTCCAAAACGAAGCCATAGCCCAGCTCCTCCTTGGAGGCCACATAGGTCTTTTCGTCAAACACCGCATCCACAGGAGCAACGCAGTTGTCCGCAAAAATCTGTTTGAGGTCCAGCTTTTCAGGGTCTTCCTGGTGATACTCTGCCACCACGGTGGAGAAATCTGCCTTATAATAGCGATCAAGGACCTGCTGATACAGCGCAGCCGTGTCCAGTGCTCTTCCGCTGGTTCCCATTTTGATGGTCATGGTCTGGCCGTCTTTGGGAATGTAGGGCTTGTCCTTGGGAATCACAATGACCTCACCGTCGTCCACTTCTTCATCACCGGAAGGTTGATCCTCCGGTCTGTTGGTGTCAGGAAGGGCAAACTTTTTCAGATCCGGGCGCTTTCCCTCTACCGTGACGGTGCTCTGTTCCAAGGTGCTGGAAAAACCAGAGCCCAGTCCTTCCAAAGCGGTGCGGACATAGTCCCGATCCAGGGTAATATACTCTTCCACCGGAATTTCATATGTTGTGGCAGCTGCTGCCGCACGGGCCTGCACCCGCTGGAACATATTTCCGTCTCGTCCATAATCATAGGCAGCCTTTGCCAGTGCCGCCACATCCAATTCAACTTTGGTATCTTCCGGTTTCAAAACCAAGGTTTGATTCTGAAGAGTCACGGTCATAGGCTGGGAATAGGCACTGTCTGCTTTTTCTTTCAGTGCCGCTTCTGCCTCCTGCTGGGTCATTCCCTGGAGGTTCATATCCATGGCGAATACATTATTAAAAATCAGGCCGTCATCCCGGTAGTGAAGCCAGAAAAACACGCCTGCCGCAACCACCAGCAAAACCAGGCAGGTGATTAACGGAATCAACAGCTTCTTTTTCCCGCCTCCACTGCTTTTCGTGTGTTTTCCTTTGGAGCCGGAAGATGCTTTTGTTACCTGCTTATGCGCTTTTTCGATCTGCGCACGCTTGGCATTGGATATTTTGCTTTTCGACTGTTCAAACTTACCCTTTTTGATATCAATCTCCCCTTAATCTAAAGCAGCATCGCCGCGCATTCGTAATATCTGTTTCTTTCTGGACGGATTGTTCAGATATATTTTACCACAATTCCCACAGATTGCAATTACATTTCAATTTCAAGTTGTAACAATTATGTGAACCTTATGAACGCCAATATGCATCGTTTTCACAGAATGTGCCCAAAACAAGCGAAGGCCGTCCCGCAAGATGAGACGGCCTTCTGCGCTTTCTTTTCTCCTCAGCTTTCCAGCATCGTTTCCACCAGAGCGCTGGCCTGACGCAAGGGATCTGCACCCTTTGGCAGAGCAAGACGAAGGGTCGGTTTTTTCGCATCAGCGGCAAAAAACAGGCGCTTTTCATACTGTTCTTTTCCGCAGATTCTGCTGACCTTCTCGAAGTCCAGCTCTCGCAGGGTGAAGCTAAGCTCCGCCGCCTTCTGCCGGATATCCACGATTCCTGCATTTTTGGCTCTGGCCCGGAGGAGCGCCACATCGATCAGGTTCAAAACGCCCTTCGGCGGTTCTCCATAGCGGTCCACGATCTCATCCAAAAGATCGTCCGCATCATCCTGGCTGCGAATGGCTGCCATACGGCGGTACAGATCCATCCGCTCCTCTCCACGCTCCACATAGGTTTTATCAATGTTGGCGGTGATGGTAATATCTGCGCTGCATTCTGGAACCGGGGCTTCCTTCCCCTGCTCTTCCCGAACCGCTTCATCCAGAAGCTTCAAATACATGTCATAACCCACGGACATCAGGTGTCCGGACTGTTCTGCACCCAGCAGATTTCCTGCACCACGAATCTCCAGGTCACGCATGGCAATTTTAAAGCCGGAGCCAAACTCCGCAAAATCCCGAATGGCAGAAAGTCGTTTCTCCGCCACCTCAGTCAGGGATTTGTCCGGTTTATAGGTGAAATACGCGAAGGCGTGACGGTTGGAACGGCCTACCCGCCCCCGAAGCTGATGAAGCTGGCTCAGACCCAGCCGGTCCGCATTTTCAATAATCAGTGTATTGGCGTTTGGAATGTCCAGACCGGTTTCTATGATGGTGGTGCATACCAGAACCTGAATTTCTCCTTCTGCCATAGCCTGCATAATGTCCCCCAGGGCATCTTCGCCCATTTTTCCGTGGGCCACAGCGATGCTGATCCCTTCTCCCAGCCGTTCCCGCAAAGAGGCCGCACAGCGCTCGATGGTCTCCACCCGATTGTACAGGTAGTATACCTGTCCCCCTCGCTGAAGCTCCCGGCGAATGGCATCGTCGATGATGCCCTGATTGTGTTCCATAACAAATGTCTGGACGGGATAGCGGTCGGCAGGCGGTGCTTCCAGGGTGGACATGTCCCGAATTCCGGACAGGGCCATATTCAGTGTTCTCGGGATGGGTGTTGCAGACAAGGTCAGCACATCAACCCCCTTGGAGATCTCCTTCAGGCGCTCCTTGTGGGATACACCGAAGCGCTGCTCTTCATCCACAACCAGAAGGCCCAAATCCTTAAACTCTACGCTCTTTTGCAGCAGCTTGTGGGTGCCGATGATAATATCAACGGACCCGGCACGCAAATTTTGAAGGGTCCGCTTCTGCTGGGCGGGAGTGCGGAAACGACTGAGAACATCCACATTTACAGGAAAGCCACGGAACCGATTCACCACCGTCTGATAATGCTGTTGGGCCAGAACCGTAGTGGGCACCAGCATAGCCACCTGTTTGCTGTCCAGCACCGCCTTCATAATGGCCCGCAGGGCCACCTCCGTCTTTCCAAAGCCTACATCGCCGCAGAGCAGGCGGTCCATGGGGGTGGGAGACTCCATATCCGTCTTGATTTCACTGATGCACCGAAGCTGATCCTCTGTCTCAGGATAAGGGAAATGCTCTTCAAACTCCTGCTGCCAGGGAGAATCCGGCGCATAGGCATAGCCAACTTCCCGCTTTCTTGCAGCATAGAGTTTAATCAGTTCCCCTGCCATATCCTTGGCGGCTTTTCTGGCCTTTGTCTTGGTCTTTTGCCAGGCATCGGAGCCGATTTTATTCAGTTTTACCGGAGTATCTTCACCGCCGCCAATATACTTGCTGATCTGGTCCAGCTGTGTGGCAGGGATGTACAGGGTGTCCGAACCCAAGTAGGCAATCTTTACATAGTCCTTGACCACGCCATCTACCCGAATCTGCTCCATGGATACAAAGCGGCCAATACCATACTGGTCGTGAACCACCAAATCTCCCGGGGACAAATCCGTAAAAGAAGCCAGCTTCTGCCGGTTGGTGGAGGCCACCTTCTTGGTCTTTGCTTTGGGGACTTCTCTTGCCACCAGCTGTCCTTCAGACAGAACGGCCAGCTTCATATCCGGATACTCCATACCGCTGGGCAGGCTGCCCTCCGCCAGAAGAATCTGTCCCGGCTTTGGAAGCGAAGTCAGTGGAAATGCCAGGAAGCTGGACAGTCCCCGCTCGCTGAGCATGGTCTGAAGCATTTCTGCACGGCGCCGACTGCCGCAGAGCACCAGAGAAGAAAATTCGATTCTCTGATAATGGGCCAGATCAGAGGCTGCCACATCCAGATTTCCGCCATAACCGGGCAGCTGCTTACTGCTCATGGACAGCAGCTCCTGAGGAGGCCGATCCTCCGGGTAAGCTGCACCTGCAAAGGCATCCAGATAGAGGGTGGGACGGTTGCTGAGCCGGGCGCAAAAATCATCCCACTCCATAGCATAGTCGCACAGTTCCCCTGCCACAGCGCCCGATTGGAGCATTCCGTCCAGCAGGAGACCCAGTTCCTCCGTCTGACGCTTGGCGGCACGATGGAGGCTCCCCTGATCACAAATCACCACAAGAGTCTCTGCCGGCACATAGTCAAAGGCGGTGGCAAATTCGGGGTAAATGAGAGCCATATACCGATCTGCGGCAGACAAATGCAGGGAAGTTTCCAGTTTGCTCTTATCCTGCTCAAAGGTCCGAATCAGGTCTTCA
>JARIBV010000077.1 GCA_029257335.1 Faecousia sp. | reverse complement strand
CCTTCCGATCGGTCCAGTTATAGTTCATCATGAACTCGTCAATGGCACGGGTGCCATCTTTGGAGTCGGTCATGAACTGCTTATTGTTGTCATTAACAGAGTCCTGGTAGGATACACCACCGCTGGGGAGCATGGAGTCGTACCAGCTGATGAGCATGTCAGGACGCTTCTTGTGCATATAGCGCATCATCTCGTCGATGAGCTTGCCTTCGTTGGGGCCGCAGCCATAGGACTCCTGATTGAAGAAGTAGCCGTCAAAGCCATAGTAGTCCATGACCTCGATCATCTTATCTGCAACAGGGAAGGAGCCGTCCTCGGCCTTCTGCACGAAGTTTTTCACCTGCTGTACATAGTCCACGCCGCCCTGGCTGGGTCCCCAGGGGAAGCCCAGAGTCGCCACCACAGGAACGCCGTTGGTGTGAGCCGCATCGGTAAATTCACCGGTGGGGATAACCACCAGGCCCTCCTGAGAGCCGGACCAGTACACAAAAGAATCTGCGTACTGCCAGTAGTTAAATGCATAGCTCAGGAAAGACTCGGTGCCCTGAGCACTGGTGTGGTCATGGTCGGAGTTTGCCAGGGAGCAGAGCATCAGCTTTGCCTCGGGATTGGCCATGGGGTTCACCACAAAGCCGCCAACCCGATCCTTGAGCTTGACGCTGGCCCGGCTATACATAGCATCGGGGTCAGATTCAGGAGTCCACTCCAGAAGAGTGTCCACATTGAAGGAAGGTCCGATGGGCATGAGGGACTCACGAGCTTCGTAAGCCTCGTTCATAGCCGCAGAACCATCATTACCGGCACTCTTGGCAAAGACGGTTGCAGGCGCAAGGCCTAAAACCATAGCCATGGCCAGAAAACCAGTAATAACACGATTGGTTTTTCTGTTTTTCATTGGGATAACTACCTCCTTGGTATATTGGTCTGTGCAGACACAGATCCCTTTGCGGGTGCGAAAAAGTAACACATGCTTAATATACAAAAACGCCTTGCGTGTTTTGTGCATTTATCACAATTTGTTCCAACTAAGCACACCAAAAGCTTCTATATTCTACATATTCAGACCCTGTTTGAAAAGTCTGTAAACGACACACAATAGTAACATAAGGATAACATTTTTTGTTTTTGTGATTGATTTATATAAAAAGTTTTTCCTCTTTGTGCAAATAGCACTAAAAATAAAAATATTTTCCTGTGCCCCTTATTTTTAAGATGACAATTTTTTCCAGTAAAAACAAAGGGTGCTGCCTTGCTTTCCGAGCAAAACAGCACCTTTTTAGGGAATTTATAAAATTAGATATGAGAGTAGATCAGTTCCAGCTTTCCTTCCATGTCCATCGGGCCATAGTCGGAAGTGATAATCAGGTGGTCCCCTTTGGATACCTTCTGACCGTCCAAAGTGCCTTCACCGGACAGGATGCTTACATTGACAAAGGGCTGATTCCAGTCCATGTGTGCCTTTCCGTCCAGAGTCATGCGGCACACGGTATAGTACTGACAGGAAACCAGCTGCTCCACCTTGGCATCCCCGTTGGTCCAACCGGACTGCTGAGGAGCCTCCGCCTTATAAGGAATCTGGGTCACATCCAGACTCTGCTGAATGTGCAGGGGACGGGGCTTTCCGTCGGAAAGGCGGTCATAATCATAGAACCGATAGGTCACATCGCTGGACTGCTGGGTCTCCAGGATCAGAGTACCGCCCCGGATGGCATGGAGGCAGCCGGGATTGATCTGGAAGAAGTCGCCCTTCTGAATGGGAACCTGACGGATCAGATTCATCCACTGCTTCTTTTCGATCATTTCCTCCATCTGCTCCTTTGTCTGGGCATTGTGACCGATGACGATGGTGGTGCCGGGATCGCAGTCCAGCACATACCAGCATTCGGTCTTACCCAGAGAGCCGTTTTCATGGACTCCTGCATAGGCATCATCGGGATGAACCTGAATGCTCAGATCATCCTTGGCATCGATGATCTTAATGAGCAGAGGGAAGGTCTCACCGGGCAGATTGCCGAAAAGCTCCGGGTGCTTTTTCCACAGAGAACCTACGGTTTCCCCGGCAAATTCGGGATTTTGCAAGGTGCAGTCTCCGCTGGGATGGCCGCTGATGGCCCAGCACTCGCCGGTCTTGTCGCTGGGAATGGGATAGTCAAATACGGTCTTCAGGCGATTGCCGCCCCAAATTTTTTCCTGAAAAACAGGGTTCATTCTAAGCAGTGTTCTCACAGTGTGCCGCCCTCCTCTAAATATGCGTCCATGGCCAGCTTGATGGCACCCATGACGCCCTGATTATCATTGAGTCCGATGGGAACAATATACTCGTCCAGTTTCTCCATGCCCTTGCCCTGGATGTAGCCGTGCATCTGACGGCGAACCTCCTGACGGATCAGAGGAAGCATCTGCTCCTGATGCATGACACCGCCGCCTACCACGATCCGCTCGGGAGACAATGTGCAGATATATGTGCAGATGGCCTGGCCAATGTAATAGGCTTCCAGCTCCCACACAGCAGGGATATCCGTAAGCTCAATGCCCTTACGGCCCCAGCGGCGCTCAATGGCGGGACCGCTGGCCAGGCCCTCCAGGCAGTTGCCATGGTAGGGACAGATTCCCTTGGGCATGGGATCGTCCGCCCGACGCTCCACAAAAATATGGCCGCCTTCGGGATGAATCATGCCGTGATAGGGCCGGCCGTTGATGATAACGCCGACACCGACACCGGTACCCACAGTAATATAGATGCTGTTTTCCACATCCTTGGTGCAGCCCCAGGTGGCCTCACCCAATGCAGCAGCATTGACATCGGTGTCAAAGCCCACAGGGATTCCCAAAGACTCCCGGAATCGGCGGGCCATGGGATAATTCCGCCAGCTGAGCTTGGGAGAAGAGGTGATAGAACCATAGCCGGGGGAGTTCCGGTCCAGATCCACAGGTCCAAAGCATCCTACACCTACGGCAGCCAAATCCTTATCTCTGAAAAAATCCAAAATAGCAGGCATCGTTTCCGCCGGCTCTCTGGTGGGAATGCTGATACGCTCTAAAATATTACCCTTCTCATCGCCGATGGCACAGACCATTTTGGTACCGCCGGCTTCCAGGGCTCCAAATCGTGGCATATAATTCAACTCCTTTTGATATTGTTGATTTTACCCTAGCATGTCGGGCTGTTCTTCACAATGTCATAAAGGATATTTTTTGGTATTAAAAAGAAAGAACAGTTTCTATTAGATACTATTATATATCTTTTCTATATCCTGTAATGGAAACACTCCTGTAAAATTACAAGTATCATTTTCACATTTTTTAGTATATAAACGATACTTTCTTCGTTTTTTTACTTGCCCTATCTTCCTTGTACCAGTATGATATTATAAAGATATTGGACAGTGGAGGATTTATATTTTGTTGAAATTGTCTAATTTTCTCCATCTGAAAATTTATCGGAGAACCTTCTTGATCTATCTGTTCGTCGTCCTGTTTTTTGTCACCACTCTGCTTACCATGTTCTATCACATGAGTATCTCAGACGGCCTTTCCAGCTATCGAAGCGTTGCTGACGGTCGGTTCCTGCAGGCAGAGCAGCAGCTTTCCTCCGTGACCGCATCCATTGATGCCTTCTTTACCAGGCTTTATTCCGGCCCCGGTTCCTTGCAGGACAGCTTCTTTTATTTCTTCGGTGCCACACCGTCGCAGTATGCACAGTCCCAGCTTGCGTCCCCTTATCACATCCGGGACTCCTATTTGTCCAGCTGTGCC
>JARIBV010000007.1 GCA_029257335.1 Faecousia sp. | reverse complement strand
TGGCAAGAGAGAAGAAATAGCATGCCCCCACAAGGTTGGCTTCGTTACTGCTGCCACCGATACCCGGTGTTCGCAACACCATTTCTTTGTATTCCTTTCTTATAGCTTTGCAGATTTCGCTCATATCCGTTTCTGGAAAGTTTTTATAATAATAACTTTTCAGCATCTTTGTAAAGGCCCATACATATATTTTAGCATTTAATCCATATTTCACATTGATCTTCCTTTCATAGGTTCCCCCTGGACATTTCAAAACCAATCAGAGCTTCAGGCGAGAAAGCCGAAAATCACATTTCTTCTCTACCTTCTGCCAGAACTGTTATGCGCTCCAGAAAAGTCTTTGCTTTCTAATTAATTGCAGGTAAATCGTGCATTATACGATTAGCCCATGCTAACTACATAATAGCACAAACAATGTTGTTTTACAATCAGCGCATTATCACCATAAAAGGGACGCTTTCAGCAGCTTACTTCTACTGAAAGCGTCCCCTTCTTCTATTTTGTGTTATACTTCATACACCATTTGCCAAGCTGATACTCCTCCTGCTCTGGAAGTTCAATGTTCGGGATGCGATAATCGCCCTCCCAGCGGTATGTACCGCCCATTTCTTCAAAGATAGATTTCATAGCGACCTCCTTTGCGTGTTCCGTTTTCAGCTGTTATTCAGGTGTTTTGACTCCTTTCCTCGGTACAAATATGTTATTGGAATCAATTCCTCGTCAGTTAGCTATGTCTAACCAATGTAAGCCAGAGTATACCACATTTTTTGAGCAGTGTAAATAGCAGAAACATATTTTATAGACAATGCGAGAAAAATGATGGCAACATCCTGTGACCTGTCCCCATCTGTATTGGAAACTGGCACAATCAGGGAAATGTACGCCTTGCGGCAGGGCTTTTTCAGCAAGCTCGCACGCTTCCTTGCTGCGGAATCCTGTTTATGACAGAAGCATATCGGCGTCTCACAGGTTCATGCATTGTATGCAAAGGTGTCACGGAGAAAAGCCGTCTTTCTAAGTCACAGCAAAAACGGGCTTGCAATCCGGTTTCCCAGATCACAAGCCCGTCTGTCTATGCTTTTCGGCTGTTGACTTTATTCCGTTTGGTATATTGGTGGTAGATCGTCATACCAACGGCGCTGATGAGCAATGTCACCGCGAACACGCCCACAGCCAGAACATAATCCTGCCCCCCCAGCGCATTTCCTCCAATGGTGGAGGTCACGATGGAAGGAATTCTGGCAATGGAGCTCAGCAGAACCCATTCCCACAGCTTGATTTTTGTCAGGCCCATAAAATAGCTGATTAAATCCTTGGGAGTACCCGGCAGAAACATGAGGAAAAACGCCAAAACCTTTATTTTGGGCGTATCCTGCATGAATTTCAGGGATTCGATCTTCTCTTTGGAGAAATACAGCTCCAAAACCCGGGTTCCCCATTTTCGCACCAGAAGAAACACCAAAGTGCCTCCCAGGGTGGTAGCGATCATGCACAGGATGGTGCCTTCCAGCGCCCCGAAGGCATAGCCTGCGGCGATCTCCAGAGGTTCGCCGGGAATCAGGGCCACCAGAACCTGAAACATCACCATGCCCATAAAGGCAACCTGCCCCCAGACGCCTTTGCTCTCCACCCAGGCCCGGAAGTGCTCCGGCTCTTTTGCAAATCGAACCAGGGGCTTTCCCACCAGAACCGTCACGGCTCCCATGAGACACAGGGCCAACAGAATCAATATCGTAACCAGTCGCTTTTTCTTTTTTTCATCCATGCCTGTTCAGCCCCCTCTGACCTTTGGTATCCTATCACAGTTCCCCCAAATTTTCCAATGCTTTTTATAAAATTTCATCAGCGTCCTCGTTATGATCCGGCTCCGGGATCCTACGGAATCCTAAAATTGCCTTGAACAGATCCCCGTCGATTTCCAGGCTCAGGCTGCCCCGCTGAAGCTCCATGAGGGTCCTGGCAATGTCCAGGCCCAGACCGCTTCCTTCCGTATTGCGGAACCGTTCCGCCCTGACAAAGCGTCCCATCAGCTCCTCTGCCGGTATGTTCAGCTCTGTCCGTGAAATATTGTTCACGGAGATCATAACCTCTTTTTCAAATTTTACTACATTCAGATACACCCGTGTGCCCGGCATGGCATACTTGACGCAGTTTCCCAACAGATTGTCCATGACACGCCACAGAAGCTTTCCGTCCGCCAGGACCCGCACGGACGATGCAGAGGCATTGCACACCACCGTGAGCCCTGCCTTTTTCATCTTCTCCTGGTATTCTGCCAGTGCCTGATTCACCAGCTCCACCGGGTCTGTGGGCTGCAAGTCCACCGTAATATTTCCGGAGGCTGCCTTGGACATCTCCACCAGATCCTCTGTGAGCTTTTTCAGCCGCAGGGACTGCCGGGACAGCACCTCCAGATATTCTGCCTCCTGGGACTGGGTGTGGGGCTTTTGCAGCAAATCCACATAACTCACAATGGAAGTCAGTGGCGTTTTAATGTCATGAGATACATTGGTGATCAGCTCCGTTTTCATGCGCTCTGCCTGCAGCTGATGTTCCGCCGCAGCTTTGGCCCCCTGGCCTACATTGTTGAGCTCCTGCGCCATTTGGCGGAACATGCCATGCAGATGCTTTGGGTCCAGTGTAGCGTTCAGATCTCCGTCGCCCAGCTGCTTCATGGTCTTTAAAATGCTGCCCAGAGACCATGCCAGATATCCGGTTCCCACAAATGTGATCACAGACAGCACCAGCAATCCCTTTTCCGGGTGCTCCCGGCCAAGGACAAAGGCGCTGACGCAAACGATCCCCGTCCCCGCCAAAATCCAGCGCCATATGAGCGGCAGCAGCATGATCCCACGGCGCACTCCCCGGGCACACCAACCCAGAATAGATTGTCTCCACCAATAGCCCTTTCCAAACTGCAATCTGGCGGCAATGGACATCAAAAACGCCGTAAGCATGGTTCCCACGATGGCCAAAGATGTCCCGCCTACAAGGATCTGCACCCAGGCTTTCCACCAGGTGGAGCTGAAAAACAGGGCCAGCAGCCCCAGAATTGTGGCCACCAGTACAAAGAAGAACAGATCCGTGGGGATTCGGTCCAGCAGACTTGGCTTGGCCCCGGGCATCCCCGGGCGTTTGCTCGCCCAGTTGATGAGATAGATCTCCACAGAAATGAACACCACAAGACAGGTCAGCGTCAGCACGATGAGGGCCACTCTGTGGGCATAGAAGCTGTCCACCACTTTAGAGAAGTAGGAAAAATCATCATCCACTTCCATGTCCTCCAGCACATAGCCCGTGACCATGAGCTTCTGGTCAAAGTAGGACGGGCCATGTCTGCTGAGATATACGGGATGAGATACCAGGGTTTCCTGAACCGCCAGATATTCTTCCCCTTTATAGTTGCTTTTCAGGGTCTCGCCCCTGGTGTTTCGTATGGTATAGCGATAATTGCTTTTATCCGTGTAATAATACTGGGGGTAGAGGGAAAAGACTCCGTTGTAAAAATAGGGGTAGTCGTCCACCTCCACAAACAGTGCACCCCGAACCTCCTGGGCATAGGCACCCGCTATATGGGGGGCCAGCTTCACAATGTCCTCCTGAAATCCCTGGGTCAGCATATCCTCCTGACTGAGGGTATAGGCCCCCCGGGAGGCCAGAAAGCAGGAGGCCACACCACTGAACACACCGCACACCAAAGAAAACAGGGCCAGAAAGAACATGGCCGTTCTGCAAGGCAGGCTGTAGTACCGATTCTTCACTCGGCCGAATCTCCTTCCATTTTATACCCCTGTCCCCAGACCACCTTTAGGTATCGGGGCTCAGAGGGGTTGATTTCGATTTTCTCCCGCAGGTGGCGGATATGGACCGCCACGGCTCCTTCACTGCCCAGAGATACCTCGTTCCACACCGCCTCATACAGCGCCTTGGAGGAATAGACCTTCCCCGGGTGGCTCATAAGGAAGCGGAGAATGGAAAACTCCGTGGGAGTGAGATTCACTTCCTCCCCATCCACCGTAACGATCTTGGTTTCATCATCCAGGCGGATGGCGCCCAGTACCATCTGGGAAGCCTGCTCTTCCCGTCCTCCCAGCCTGGTATAGCGCCGCAGCTGAGACCGCACCCGAGCCAGCAGCTCCATGGGCACAAAGGGCTTGGTGATGTAATCATCGGCGCCTGCGTTGAGGCCCAGCACCTTGTCTGTATTTTCGCTTTTGGCAGTGAGCAAAATAATGGGCACATTGGAAATCTTTCTGATCTCCCGTGTGGCCGCAATACCATCCATCTGGGGCATCATCACATCCATTAAAATCAGATGGATCTCCTCCGCCTGCACCAAAGCCAGTGCCTCTTTTCCTGTGTAAGCTGTGAAGAGTCGGTAATCCGCCTGGGACAGGTATATTTTCAGTGCATTCACAATATCGGTTTCGTCATCACAAATTAAAATGTTATACAACACTGTCACCTCCACTTGGGATATTATATCGAATTTTCCCGAAAGATGAAAGAGGAATTTGTCAAAATTACAGTTCTCTCACTTTTGTCTGCGGCCGGATTCTTCGGAAGCGTTTTATTCAACTGCTTTGGTTTTACTGTGTTGAATAATTCCCCGGTTCTTCTCTCCGTTTTCTCCCTCCTGCCTGGAAAACAGCAAGTCTCCGGTAAAAAAATTTCAAAAAGCCCTTGCAATTGGAAGCGAAATTTGCTATAATATTCTAGCATGGCTGAAAATGCCTTGACATCAAAACCACACACCCGGGGATCGGATTCGCAGGTGCCGCTGTCGGCGGTGTGGATCCGGGATGATCGGGGTGGAGGACAAACAAAAAGGAGAAATTTATCATGGCAGTTGTATCTATGAAGCAGTTGCTGGAAGCCGGCGTGCACTTTGGTCACCAGACCCGCCGCTGGAACCCCAAGATGGCCCCCTATATCTACACCGAGCGGAACGGTATCTACATTATCGATCTGCAGAAGACCGTGAAGAAGCTGGAAGAAGCTTATTCCTTCGTCCGTGACCTGGCCGCCAACGGCGAGAGCATCCTGTTCGTCGGCACCAAGAAGCAGGCTCAGGACGCCATCAAGGAGGAGTCCCTCCGTGCCGGTCAGTACTATGTCAACGCTCGTTGGCTGGGTGGTATGCTGACCAACTTCCGTACTATGCGTACCCGTGTGGACCGTCTGGCTCAGCTGCGCAAGATGGAAGAGGACGGCACCTTTGCAATGCTGCCCAAGAAGGAAGTCACCAAGCATCAGGGCGAGATCGCCAAGCTGGAGAAGTACCTGGGCGGTGTCAAGGAGATGAAGAAGCTCCCCGGCGCTCTGTTCATTGTTGACCCCCGCAAGGAGCGCAATGCCATTGCTGAGGCCCGCAAGCTGAACATCCCTATCGTGGCTATCGTTGACACCAACTGTGATCCCGACGAGATCGACTATGTGATCCCCGGCAACGATGACGCGATCCGTGCTATCCGTCTGATCGCCGGCACCATGGCAAACGCCGTGATCGAGGGCCGTCAGGGTGAGAGCTACAGCGAGGAAGCTCCCGCTGCCGAAGCTGTTCAGGAGTAATTTGAAATATAAAGTGCCCACTGAAGTGGGCACTTTTTGAAGATTCGTTTTTACAGGAGGAAACTACTATGGCATTTACTGCTGCTGATGTTAAGAAACTGCGCGAAATGACCAATGTTGGCATGATGGACTGCAAGAAGGCTCTGTCCGCTGCCGACGGCGATATGGACAAGGCAATCGAGTGGCTCCGTGAGAAGGGCCTGGCTGCTGCCGCCAAGAAGTCCGGCCGCATTGCCGCCGAGGGCGCTGTTCGTGCCGTTGTGGAAAACGGCGTGGGCGCAATCGTGGAAGTCAACTGCGAGACCGACTTTGCCGCTCAGTCCGACAAGTTCCTGGAGTTTGTTAAGGATGTGACCGACGCTGTCATCACCTCTGCTCCTGCTGATGTGGACGCTCTGATGAACTGCAAGTACCCCAACTCCGACAAGACCGTCAGCGAGATGGTCCCCGAGAAGGTCCTGGTCATCGGTGAGAACCTGAAGATCCGTCGTTTCGCCCGTTACGAGACTGGCGTGACCGTTCCCTATATCCACATGGGCGGCCGCATCGGCGTTCTGGTGAACATGACTGTGGAAGGTGCTGCCGCTGAGGCCGTCACCGAGCTGGGTAAGGATCTGTGCATGCAGATCGCTGCTATGAACCCCGCTTTCTGCGACAAGTCCAATGTTGACCAGGAGACCCTGGACAAGGAGAAGGAGATCCAGCTGGCTCTGGCTATGAACGAGAACGCCAAGTCCGATCGTCCCAAGCCCCAGAACATCATCGAGAAGATGGTCATGGGCCGTATCTCCAAGTACTACGAGGAGAACTGCCTGCTGCAGATGGAGTTCGTCAAGGAGAAGGGCGTCTCTGTTGAGAAGCATGTTGCTGCCGTTGCCAAGGAGCTGGGCTGCAAGATCACCGTGAACTCCTTCGTTCGCTTCGAGCGTGGCGAGGGCATCGAGAAGAAGCAGGAGAACTTCGCTGAGGAAGTCGCTGCTCAGATGAACATGAAATAATTTTCCCTCAGATGGGGCCTGCAAATTTGCAGGCCCCATTTTTTCTGCATAAAATTCTTTCGGTTCCCCATTTCTTGCAAATTGCGTCCATATCTGCTATACTACTTCTGATTTTTCCCTATTTGCACCACTATTTTCTTTCAGTTCAGGAGAACCCCATGCTGACTTATAATTTATCTTCTCTTCCCTGCCCCCTCTATGAGGGGCTGTACCGCTGTATTCGGGAAGATATTCTCACAGGGCGGCTGCGCCCCGGGGAGAAGCTGCCGTCCAAGCGGGCCTTAGCCGACCATCTGAAAATCAGTAAGGTGACCGTAGAAAACGCCTACGCCCAGCTGGCCGCAGAAGGATATGTCCGCCCCCAGGAAAAGGTTGGCTACTTTGTAGAAGCCAGCACCGGCACCCTTCCGGCTTCCCTGCCGCAGCCTCCTCCTGCCCACACCCCGGAACCGGCACAGATCTGGGCTGCCGATCTCACCTCCAATCAGCTTCGAGGAGACACCTTCCCCTTTTCTGTCTGGGCCCGTCTGCTTCGGGAGGTCATGCTGGACTATGGGGCAGAGCTCCTAAAGCCCATGCCCATCGGGGGCGCCCTGGTGCTTCGGGAAGCCATTTCCCGATTTCTCTATGGCTTTCGCTCCATGTCTGTGTCCCCGGATCAAATCCTGGTGGGAGCCGGCACGGACTTTCTGTACAACCTTCTCATTCAGCTATTGGGGCAGGACAAGCGCTATGCCATAGAAGATCCCGGATATGACAAAATCCGCAAGGTCTACCAGGCCGCCGGGGTCGCCTGCTGTCCCGTGCCCATGGATGAAGACGGGGTCCGGGTGGATGCTCTGAACGGTGCAGATGTGTTGCACCTATCCCCTTCCCACCATTTCCCCACCGGCATCGTCACCCCCATTGCGAGGCGCCAGGCCCTTTTGGAGTGGGCCGAGGGTGCCCCCAACCGGTATCTCATTGAAGATGACTATGACAGTGAATTCCGGCTTTCCGGCCGCCCCATCCCCACCCTGCAATCCATCGACCACTGGGGAAAGGTCATCTATATGAGCTCCTTTACCAAATCCATCGCCCCGTCCATCCGCATCAGCTTTTTGGTGCTGCCTCCCGCTCTGATGGAAACCTTCCGGCAGAAGCTGGGGTTTTACGCCTGTACCGTCCCCAGCTTTGAGCAATACACCCTGGCCCGATTCCTCAGCGAGGGATATTTTGAAAAGCATATCAATCGGATGAAAAAATACTACCGGGAACAGAGAAATCAAATGATAAAGCTTATCCAGGGAGCCGGCTTTGCGTCCCGTGTGGAAATCCTGGCCCAGGACGCAGGCCTTCACTTTCTCCTGCGGGTAGCCACCCACCGCACCGATCAGGAGCTGAAGGCTCTCTGCGCAGAAGCCGGGATTCGTGTGCGCTGTCTCACAGATTACACCATTGAGAGCCGGAACGCCTTTCCCCACTATCTCGTCATCAATTACACAGGCTTTGACAGTTCCACCGCTCCGGCGGCTCTGGCCCGACTGGAGCAGCTCCTGCGTCCTGCATAAAAAAAGAAATCGTGTCATTGGGAGACCAATCCAATGACACGACTTCTTTTTAAAAATGAGAGGAAAAAAATGAAAAATACACAACCCTTGCCTGTATTATATCAGGCAGTTATTAATTTGTAAGCATCAAAATATTAAATAAGTATTAAGTTCAAAATCCATCGAATTTTGTCTTTGCACATGAAAAGGCCCCGAACTAATGTTCGAGGCCCAAAGCATATGTCTTTCTTACAGGGACTTCTTAGCCAGCTCCACGATGGCAGCGAAGGCTGCGGGATCCTGAATGGCCATCTCAGACAGGCTCTTACGGTTCATCTCGATGCCGGCCTTCTTCAGACCGTTCATGAACCGGGAGTAGTTCAGGCCAAAAGGAGCGACGGCAGCGGAGATACGGGTGATCCACAGGCTGCGGTAGCTTCTCTTCTTCTGCTTACGGCCAATGTAAGCATAGACACCGGACTTCTTAACGGCCTGCTTGGCCATCTTGAAGTGGGTGGACTTGGAACCCCAATAGGACTTAGCCAGCTTCAGGGTCTTATTTCTTCTCTTGCGCGTCATCATTGCGCCTTTAACTCTTGCCATTGCTCAATATCCTCCTATTGCAATTCCGATTATTTGTAAGGAATCATCTTCTTGATGGTATCCAGGTTGGTCACGTCAGCGTAAGCGGTGCTGCGCAGGCGGCGAGTACGCTTGGTGTCCTTCTTAGTGAGGATATGGCTCTTAAAAGCGTGAGCTCTCTTAACCTTACCGTTCTTGGTCAGGTTGAATCTCTTCTTTGCACCGCTGTGGGTTTTCAGTTTGGGCATGTTGAAACTCCTTCCGTATCGTAGCTTGAGTTACTTGTTGTTCTTGGGGGAGAGGAACATCGTCATAAACCGACCATCCAGCTTAGGATTCTTCTCCATGTTGGCCAACTCGGAACAAGCGGCAGAGAAGTCCATCAGGAGCTTCTCACCAATGTTGGTGTGGGCCATTTCTCTGCCCCGGAAACGCACAGAAACCTTTACCCGGTTACCGTCGTTGAGGAACTTCTGTGCATTCTTCACCTTGGTATTCAGGTCGTTGGTATCGATGCCGGGGGACATACGAATTTCTTTGATTTCAACCACTCGCTGGTTCTTCTTAGCTTCCTTCTCCCGCTTCTTCTGATCGAAGCAGAATTTCCGGTAATCCATGATCTTACACACGGGGGGAACCGCATTGGGAGAAATCTTCACCAGGTCCAGGTCCTGCTCCTCAGCCATGCGCAGGGCCTCCTGACCGGACACAACGCCCAGCATGGCACCATCTGCGCCAATGAGGCGGACTTCTTTATCCCGGATCTCTTCGTTGAGCTGATGATCTAATTTGCCGATGGGAAAACACCTCCAATTTCAAACACAAAAAACAGAAAAGCGGATGCTGTATGCACCCGCCGAACACCATAGAAAGCCCCTGAAAACCTGAGCTTCTCACAATGTTAACCTCCGAAGCAAGATGCGGGAGGTGAGGCGGGTAAACAGCCTTCTTTGTTTTGCTTATGTATTCTAACACACTTTATGCTGGCTGTCAATGGATTTTTCCTATATTTTTTCGCTTTTTTCGGGATTCCGGAGCATTTCCCCCGATCCTCTTCCGGATTTCTCCGGGAGAGGACCGGGGTTGTGTAAAGAAAGCAAGGTTAGTCGTTCTTTTCCATCTGTTTCATAAGCTCCAGCGCCAGACCTACGGTGCCGACTGCGTAGCCGCAGTGGCCATAGCCTGCGATCTTTCCATCGGTCAGCACCATGAGCGGCCAGGCCCCCGGTTCCAGATACAACGCTCTTGCCAGCATTTCCACGCCGGCATCTGCAAAATCCGTCTCTGCCACCTGCACCCGGTTGGACGAAGCCCGCAGCACCTTCTGCAAGGTGGGGTTTTCCAACGCCTTTTTCCCGGGCAGCACCAGCACGACCTTCTCCCAGGGCACCTGCTCTGCCTCCAAAAGCTCATTGAGCACATGCTCCGTTGGCTCTGCGCCCACTTCCAGATAGAGCTGCAGCTGCACCCCATCCGCCGCAACCGGAAGATTCACGGGATAGCTGGCCAGCATCTGGCTCTGCTCCGCCTGCCGTCTCACGGGTGAAATCTCCATCTCCTCTTCCAGGCGGAAGGTGTGAAGCCGGACCAGCTGATTGCCGTTGGGAAGGCGGTTGCTGGTAATGACACAATAAATTCCCGGCAGGAGACTGTCGATCTGCCCCCACACCGTTTCCCAGCCATCGTTCCACCGGGCCAGAGACCAGGTCTGTCCATATTTGAGGTCCTGCCGCTGATTTACATGCAGCTTGCAGCCCGGCTCCAGGGTCCCCAGAACATGCCATTCACCGTCCATGAAATAGCAGACCTTGTCCAGCGTCTGGTCCAGCCTTGCAGGAATCCCTCCCAGCTGCAAGGCCGCCGTACACAGCACCTGACGGTCCCGCTGCCGCCCTGCGCCCAGGGCCATGGTCCCCTGGGGGCTCATCCACACGGAGGGGTACCAGCGGTGACCAGGGTCTGCATAATGAGCTTCGATCCAGCTTTCCAGCTGCTCCGGCTGCCGAAGCAGGTCCGCCGGGATCTGCTTCACCGCCTCCGGCCAGGGGCTCAGCGGCTCCCAGCCGATTCTGGGGCTGCACTGAGGGTAATTCAAAAAGACTTCCAGCGTCTCTGTCTTTGCATCCCGCCAGTCCTTTCTGGTGAGCTTTTTCATGATCTGCCTGGCGGCTGCACCGTAGGTCTCAATAAATTTCCGAATGTCATTTCCGTTTTGTCCCGCCTGCTGGAGCAGCTCATCGATTTCCGGGTCTTTCATCCCCTCAGCACGGACACGGCGCAGCTTTTCTTCTCTGGCACGACCGGCCTCCAGAAGCTCCCGCTTTCTGCGCCGGGCCTGCTCCTCGGTAAGAGGGCCGTTGCCGTTTCCTGCGGCGGGGGCCAGGACATCCCAGTCCGCTTCCCCAAGCTCCGGAGTTTTCCGGTCCGCAGTGAGGGCAATTTCCACAGGGCCTGTGATCGTAACTCGTTCCCAGCCAAAGCAATCCCCCTGCTTCGCTTCGATCAGGCAGCTTCCCAGCCCCAGCTCCAGGGTAACCACCCCGGTTTCGTCTGTTTCCACCTCTGTCAGCCTTGCGAAAGAGGACATGTTGACCACATATATCCGCACCTTTGCAGGGCCGCCGGTCACCCGGATCTTTACCGGGGCGGTTTTTGCATAGCGGTGGGTCTCATTATAGAGAATGCAGCAGTCCTGCTGCCCCAAAATGGGTTCGGATTCCAGCCCCTCTGCCCGATAGTCGCAGAACACACGGCTGCAAATGGCCATGGCGCGGCTGGCTGCGCTGGGAAACCATCCCCGGTCCAGCACAGGCTCCGGCTCGCTGGCTCCAAAGAAATGCCAGTCGCCGTTCACATAGACCTCCACCCAGGCGTGGTTGTCGTCGCAGTGGCTCCACCAGGGGGTATAGATCTGCCGAGTAGGGATGCCCACGGCCCGCATCACCGACACGCAGAAGGTGGACTCCTCCCCACAGCGGCCCAGTCCGCAGCCATAGGCCCCCATGGGACTGATGGTTCTGGGGTCCGTGGATTCATAGGTCATTTCACCGGCACACCAGCGGTTTACCGCCAGAATGGCCTCTTCCAGAGGCAGAGTTTCCACAATCGGCGCCACCAGTTTGTAGAAAAACGGCCGGCAGGGCGTGATCTCTTCGTTATTGATCCTGGGATAAAACACATAGTGCAGGAAAATGTCCTCCGGGATCTCCCGGCAGAAGGGGCTGCTGCTTCGCAGATACAGCCCGTGGGTCACATATTCCTCCAGGGTCTGCACGGGGACCTCGGCCAGATCGGAGGCAGGAAGCGTTCCCAGGGTCAGCTCCATCAGGGTACGGGCATCTCCTGTCATAGAATCCAGCTTCTTCTGAAGGTTCTGACCAAGGGAGCCTATTTTTTTCCTTCTGTCTTCCCAGCAGGCGGCAGAATACTGCCGCAGTTTTTCACTCAGCATGTTTCATTCTCCTCCAAAACCTGTTTTGCCAGCCGCACCTGTTCCTCGTCTGTCTGCCAGACGGAGAATTCATCGATTCCGGGCAAGCCCATGGGTACCCCTTCTCTGCGGAAGGCCATTGCACTGTTGAGGGTCTTTTTTCCGCTCATGTGGAACGTGGTCAAAGGATACAGCCGCTTCATGTCCCCAATGACCCGGGCATTGACCCCGGCACCGGGCATAATGGTAAGAGGCAGCCCTTCTTCCAGAAGCCGGCCGATAAAGTCCCTGCCCTTCCAGCAGCTGGACGCCTGGCCGCTGGTTAGGATGGTGTCGATCCCCAGCTTTACCGCCTGTCTGGCTGTCTCCAGACCGTCCCGGCTCACATCAAAAGCCCGGTGCAGGGTCAGGCCCTTTCCCCCGGCAGCTTCTGTCAGCTGCTGCATCTGCTGCAGATTCAGATTTCCCTCCGCATCCAGGCAGCCGATCACAAAGCCATCGGCCCCGGCCTCACCCAGGCGCCGGATCTGCCGTGCCATTCGGTCCACTTCTTCTTTGGAATAGAGAAAATCTCCAAACCGAGGCCGCATCAGACACCGAATGGCAATGTCCGATACCTGTCGAATCTGCTCCAGCAGCTCAAGCTCCGGGGTGATCCCTCCCACCAGCAGACACCCGCACAGTTCCAATCGGTCCGCACCGCCGCGAATGGCTGCCATAGCAGAATCAAAGCTGTCTACGCAGACTTCCAGACAATTCTTACCCATGATAAAAAGCTCCTTTCGCTTTTTGTTTCATTCTATCACGGGGGACAATTTTCGTCAATTTCTCTGATACCACTTCCTCTGAAAAAAGAGGCCTTTCCGGCAGCGAGCGGGAATAGAAAGTCATTTCGGATTACGAAAAGGAGTGTGTCCATTTTCCGACACACTCCTTTTTCATTTCTCCTCTATTCCGTATCGTGGAATTTATAAAGTTTTTTCATAGCAAATTTCCCGGGTTTCAAAACTGGGCTTTGTTTTTCCGTATGTAACAAAGCCCTGCGCCTCATAGAATCTTCTGGCTCTGCTGTTGTCTGTAAACACCCAAAGCATTGCCTTGGTATATCCGGCAGCTTTCATGTCCTGCAATACCCGTTCCATCATTTTGCTTCCATAGCCTTTGCCCCAGTTGTCTTGCAGGCTGTGGATGCAAATGAGCTCTGCATAATCCGGCATGTCCTCGTCTCTGGCTTGATCCCACCAGGCGATGCAGTGGGGGATGCCGTTTACTTCCATGAGATAGCCATTGCCGATCTGTTCTTCCAGTAATCCGTGATACATCGCTGTGGCACGATCGATCTGTGTAGCTTTTTGCAATGTTTCTTCAGAGAGGATGTCCTGAAATGCAGCTTTCCAGCTTTCCGTTTGGATATAGGCCAGCTGCGCCTCGTCACCTTTCTGCACTTTTCTGATCCGAGTTTCCATGTTGACCGCCTCCTGGCAAATTCTGATTGGCTCTCATAACAGCATCGGTAGCTGCCGAATGCGATATTCTGTCTTTTTCCTTTGTACGCAGATCGTTTCTCCTTTTAACATCTGCAGCAGCACCACTGAAGGCCTAAGCACATGCAAAGAGAACTGCACATGTCCAGATTGCCGCCGAAGCCCCGGTAGGTCCCTGCCTGCTGACGATAGGCCGTGCCCCCCTGCTCCATTCGGTACAGAAGCTCCCGGTAATTCTGGTTTCCCGGCTCCTTGGCCACAGCCTGCCGCATATGTTCCAGCGCCGTGATCCGGTTACCCATGCCCTCATGGGCAATGGCACTGAGATAGTACCACTGGCCGTCCCGCATACCGGTCT
>JARIBV010000009.1 GCA_029257335.1 Faecousia sp. | reverse complement strand
TAATATCACAGCATCATCACTTTGTCAACAACATTTTCATAGTTTCTCAACATTTTTTACAGCGCATTTATTGCCATCAACCTTGGCATCATGAATCTGCTGCCCATTCCTGCGCTGGACGGCGGCCGGGTTGTGGGAGTGCTTCTCACTACCTGCATTGAAGGCGTGACCAAAAAGAAGCTGAACCCCAAGATTGAGGGATATATCCACGCCGGTGGTATGATCGTTCTGATGGTTTTGATGGCGCTGATCCTGTTCAAAGATGTATGGCAAATTTTCCTTTGAGGTGAATTAAGATATGACTAGACAGATCATGGTAGGGGATGTGGCGATTGGCGGCGGCGCACCGGTGTCCATTCAGTCCATGCTCAATACCAAGACTACGGATGTGGAAGGAAGCCTGGCCCAGCTCCGTGCGCTGAAAGATGCGGGGTGCCAAATTGCCCGGCTGGCTGTTCCAAATGAGGCCGCAGCCAAGGGCTTTGCCCGGATTGCGGCACAGTCCCCGCTGCCTCTGGTAGCAGACATTCACTTTGACTACAAACTGGCCATTGCCGCAGCTGAGGGCGGAGCTTCTAAAATCCGCATCAATCCCGGTAATATCGGGGGAGTTGACCGGGTGAAGGCCGTGGTGGATGTGTGCCGGGATAAGAAGATCCCCATCCGCATCGGCGTCAACGGAGGCAGTCTGGATAAGAAGCTTCTGGAAAAGTACGGGCACCCCACGGCGGAAGCACTGGTGGAAAGTGCATTTTCTCATTTGGAGCTTCTGGAAAAGCAGGGCTTTTATGATGCCTGCGTGTCTATGAAGTCCTCCACGGTTCCCACTATGGTGGCAGCTGCCCGGCTCTTCCGGTCCAAGTGTGACTATCCTCTGCATATTGGCGTAACAGAGACCGGCCCTGTCCGCATGGGCCTCATTAAGTCTGCCATGGGCATTGGCGCTCTGCTGCTGGACGGCATTGGTGACACGCTCCGGGTGTCTCTGACAGACGACCCGGTGCAGGAGGTCTATGCAGCGAAGGACATTCTTCGGGCGGCAGGCCTTCGGAAAGAGGGCGTCAATATCATTTCCTGCCCCACCTGCGGAAGGACCTGCATTGACCTGATTGGTCTGGTGGGCAAGGTGGACCAGGCTCTGAAGGACTGCAAAAAGGACATCACCGTTGCGGTGATGGGCTGCGTGGTCAACGGTCCCGGCGAGGCCCGGGAAGCAGATGTGGGCATTGCCGGCGGCGATGGCTGCGGCGTCCTCTTTGTGAAGGGAGAGCCTAAGGAAAAGGTTCCCTATGACCAGTTGCTCCCCACCCTGATTTCTTACATCGAAAAGCTGTAAAGCCCTGGGCTGTGGTGCAATTTTGCGCCACAGTCCAAAGTTTTCTTTGAAAAGGTGAACTTATGACGGAATTTATCCCATTTTTGCAAATGTTTTCTAAATATGTTGCGCCGCCGGGGCAGCTGCAAAGCGCATTGGAGGATACAACCATCTGCAACGCAGAACTGGACATGGAAGCCCGTGCCATTTTGCTGGAGCTGAACTGCCCCTGCTATCTCTCTCGAAAAGATCTGGAAGCTATCAGCCGGGAGCTGCAGGGATATTATGATGTGCGGCGTGTGGAGATGTTTCCTCACTTTCCTTCGGAGGAGCTGACAAAGATTGACACGGCAGAGCTGATGCAGTTCTTTGTGGATCAGGATTCCCGTGCCAGAGGCTCGCTTGCGGGCTGTAAGTGGTCGTGGGAAGGAGAGACCCTCCATATGGAGCTGGTAGGCAACGGGAAAAAGGATTTGGAATCTGCGGTTCCCGGTCTGCGGCGGTATATCTCCGACCGGTTCGACCGTAAAATCTCCGTGGAGATCCATGCCAATCAGGAGTTGCACGGTGCGGAGCTGTTCCAAAAAATGGAGCAGATGCGCAAGGAGCTGGTCAGCAGTCTGCCCAAGCCCGAGGCGCCTGCCCAACACAGAGAGCGCCCCCAGAGCAGCGGGGGAAAGACCGTTTCTGCACCCGCAGGACCCGATACCATTTTCGGAAAGCCCTTTGTAGACGGGACCATCCCCATCAAGAATGTGACCCTGGACCTTCGCACGGTGTGTGTGGCGGGAAGGGTGTTTTCCGCAGACCACAAGGAGCTGACCAAAAACAATGCCATTGTGGTCAACTTCGACATCACGGACTATACCAGTTCCATTCGCATCAATCGCTATTTCAGAGAGCGGGATCTTCAGAAGGCCCAGGCCATCGTAGAGGCCTGTACGGAGGGGGCGTGGGTGAAAATTTTGGCAAAGCCTGTCATCAATCGCTTTGATAATGAAATGGTGCTGGACCCCATTGCCATTATGCCCCATGT
>JARIBV010000060.1 GCA_029257335.1 Faecousia sp. | reverse complement strand
GCCGCAATGGCCTCGGGGCGTTCGGTCTCCCGGCGCAGCACCAGCACGGGCTTTGCCATGGCGGGGGCCTCCTCTTGCAGGCCGCCGGAATCCGTCAGAATCAGGTAGGACCGGGCCATCAGATTGTGCATCTGCGCCACATCCAGCGGTGCAATCAGGTGGACACGGTCCAGCCCGCCCAAGATCCGTTTGGCGCACTCCTGCACCACCGGGCTCAGGTGCACCGGATAGACCACCTCCACCTCAGGATTCTCTTTCACGATCTCCGCCACGGCGGTCATGATGTTCTCCATGGGCCGGCCGTAGTTTTCCCGGCGGTGGCAGGTCAGGGTAATGATCTTTCGGCCCGCATAGTCCAGGTGGTTGAGAATCTCCTCTTCAAAGCGGAAGCCGGGCTGGACGGTGGTCTTCATGGCGTCAATGACCGTGTTTCCGGTGATGAAAATTTCCCCGCGGATGGCCTCTTTCCGCAGATTTTCCGCATTGGCCCTGGTGGGAGAGAAATGCAGGTGGGCAATGTCTCCCACCAGCGTGCGGTTCATTTCCTCGGGATAAGGAGAGTACTTGTCATAGGTCCGAAGCCCCGCCTCCACATGGCCCACAGGAATCTTGTGATAGAAGGCCGCAAGGGCACCGGCAAAGGTGGTGGAGGTGTCCCCATGGACCAGGACCAGGTCGGGCTTTGCCTCCTCCAGAACCTGCTCCATCCCCAGCAGCGTCTTGGTGGTGATGGTGGAAAGGGTCTGGCGCTGCTCCATGATGTTCAGGTCATACTGGGCCTCCAGCTGGAAGATATCCATAACGGAGTCCAGCATCTGACGGTGCTGGCCGGTGAGGCAGCACAGGCTCTCAAATTCAGGCCGCCGGGCCAGGGTCTGCACCAGGGGGGCCATTTTAATTGCTTCGGGCCGTGTACCAAACACGGACATCACCCGGATTTTTCTATCCATTTATGTTTGCTCCTCGTCTTTTTCTTCTTCCGATTCCGATTCTTCGTGTGCCGTTTGATTCTTGCTGAAAATCACACCCAGGCCAATGGCACCCACCACGAAGATGCTGCCGATGAGGACCAGGGCCTTGCCCTCCCCGGAGGAGGTCAGCACCACGGCAGAAAGGCCCAGCATCGCAGTGAGCATATAGGTGATGGCCACCGCCTGCTTCTGCGAAAAGCCCATATCGATCAGCCTGTGGTGAATGTGCCCCCGGTCCGCCTGCATGGGGCTTTGATGCCGTGCCAGACGGCGGATCACCGCAAAACAGATGTCGAAGATGGGAACACCCAGGATCAGGAAGGGCACCGCAAAGGAGATGACCGCATAGAGCTTGAACATTCCCTGAATCGAAAGGCAGGCCAAAATGAATCCCAGAAAGGTGGAGCCGGTATCTCCCATAAAAATCTTTGCAGGGTTAAAATTATAGGGCAAAAAGCCCAGGCAGGCACCCAGAAGTGCCGTCAGGATCACCGCGATCCCGGCCTCTCCCACCAGCAGGGCGATCACCAGCAAGGTAGCCGCGGAGATGGCGGACACGCCCACCGCCAAACCGTCCAGACCGTCGATGAAATTCACCGCATTGGTAATGGCGAGGATCCAAACAATGGTGATGGGGATGGACCAGTTTTTGAGATCCAGATACTGCGTGGCGCTGCAAACCAGAGGGTTGGACAGATACCGGATGGTGCATCCGTGATAAATCACCACCACTGCCGCAAAGATCTGAACCACGAATTTGAAGGAGGCCTTCAAAGCGAGGCAGTCATCCACCACACCCAAAACCACAATGATCACGGCGCCCAGGAGGATCCCCCGGACCTGCCGGTCCAGCTCCGCAAAAAGCAGCACCGTCAGCAGAAAGGCCAGCGCAATGGCAAGGCCGCCCAGCCGGGGGATGGGCTGCTTATGCATCCGCCGCCCGTCCTTGGGCACATCAATGGCACCGATCTTATATGCCATTTTTTTAACGAGGGGTGTGGTTCCAAAAGAAATTACCGCTGACACCAGCAGGGCCAACAGCATCACAACCCCAAAAGGAAGCGAGTTCATACCGATACCTCAAATCAACCGAAGCAGAAACATACTGCTCCATCTTATTTTCTGTGCCGGAAAGAGAACTCTCCTTCCGGCACAAAATCGCAGGCATATTCTATCACATTTTAGGCCAAGAGGCAAGTATTTATCTGCAATGCAGTCAATTTTCAACGATTGGAAGGGAAAATCGCTGAAAAATCCATGATTTCCCGGAAATCCGGCAGTAAAATAAGGTACGGTATTTTACTAAATCCAAACGCGCAGGACCCCAACCGCAAGCCCTTCCTCCCCCCTGACGGAGGGCGCAGGACCTGATTTTTTTGGGGAATACCTGCCGTTACTGCGCAAGCAGCTTTTCCAGGGCGGCCTGGCGGACGCAGAGGCAGAAAATCTCCATGGCCTGTTCCAGTTCCTCCACAGGGGGAAGGCTGGGGGCAATGCGGATGTTGCTGTCCTTGGGGTCCTTGCCATAGGGGTAGGTGGCGCCGGCGGATGTCATGACCACACCGGCCTGCTTTGCCAGCTCCAGGATCCGCTTTGCGGTGCCCTCGGGCGCAAAATAAGAGACAAAATAGCCGCCCTTGGGTTTCTGCCAGGTACCCAGTCCTCTGGGGGCCAGCTCCCGGTCCAGAAGCTCCAGGACCTTCTTGAACTTGGGTCCCAGAATGGTGGCATGGCGCTGCATCACTTCCAGGGTATGGGCACGGTCCTTGAGGAACAGCACATGGCGCAGCTGGTTCACCTTATCATAGGAAATAAGCTGCACGCCCAGAAGCTTCTGCATGTACTGGATGTTCTCCACAGAGGAGGCCATCACGGAAATGCCCGCACCGGGCAGGGTGATTTTGGAGGTGGAGGCATATTCAAAGAATCGGTCGGGGTTGCCGCACTCTCTTGCGATGGTGAGGATATCCTTAAAGTCCTGGAAGGGGCCGTCAAACTCGTGGACACAGTAGGCGTTGTCCCACATAACGGTGAAGTCGGGAGCGGCGGTCTTCATGGATGCCATCCGGGTGATGGTCTCATCGGAATAGATAACGCCGTCGGGGTTGGAATACTTGGGCACACACCAGATGCCCTTCACTGCGGGGTCCTTGACCAGCTCCTCCACCATGTCCATATCGGGGCCGGTGGGAGTCATGGGAATTGCGATCAGCTCCGCGCCGAACGATTCCGTGATCTTGAAGTGGCGGTCATAGCCCGGGCAGGGGCACAGGAATTTCACCCGGTCCAGCTTGCACCAGGGCTGGGGGCTGCGGAGCAGGCCGTGGGTGTAGGCCTTGGAAATGGTGTCATACATGAGGGTCAGGCTTGCGCTGCCGCCCACAAAGGTCTCCTCGGGCTGACAGCCCAGCATATCTGCCCAATACTTCCGGGCGCAGGGCAGGCCGGAGAGCTCACCGTAGTTTCTTGCGTCCATGCCATCGACCATGCACTGCTGGGGGTCATGAAGAATGGTCAAAATGTCGCTGACCAGATCCAACTGGGCAGCGCCAGGCTTACCTCTGGCCATGTTCAGCTTCAGCCCGCGGGCTTTCCAGTCCTCCAGCAGGTCCTTCACCTGCTTTAGCTCTGTCTGTCTTGCTTCTGCGCACAGATTGCTGTAACGTTCCATAGTACAAGTCCTTTCTCCCTGATTTCGGCAGGGTACCAGTCATCGATACCATTATACGAAATGTTCCGCAGAATTGCAATTCATGTTTTTGAAATCCTTACCAAATCCACCGGATGATTCTTATACGCTTTGACCAAAAGAGCATTTTACCACCTTGGGAATTTCATCTAATATTCCACCTTGCAATTTGCGGTGGGGTAGAATAGACTTTTATGTATTAAAATGTAGTACGCAGATCGACACCGCAGGATAGGGGGACGCTGTTTCCCGGCGTCCTGGGTGTCGTTTCCTTTTTTTAGATTTTTCACCCGAAAGGTAAGGTGTTCCCAAGGATGGATCAGGAAATCACCAATCTTCCCGCCATGTTCGGCCGGGATGTATTCAATGAAGCAACCATGAAAATGCGTCTGGAGCCCACGGTCTTCTGCGCCTGGAAAAACTGCATCGCAGAAGGAAAGCCCCTGGAGCTTTGGGTGGCCAATGCCATTGCAGAGGCCATGAAGCTGTGGGCCATGGAAAAGGGCGCCACCCACTACACCCATTGGTTCCAGCCCATGACCGGTGTCACCGCAGAAAAGCATGACAGCTTCATCGTTCCCGCCGGTGACGGCCGGGTCATCATGGAATTTTCCGGAAAAGAGCTGGTGCGGGGCGAACCGGATGCCTCCTCCTTCCCTTCCGGCGGTCTGCGGGCCACCTTTGAGGCCCGGGGCTATACGGCCTGGGACCCCACCGCCTACGCCTTTGTCAAGGACGGGAGCCTGTACATCCCGACCCTGTTTTTCTCCTACACCGGGGCGGCTCTGGACAAAAAGACGCCCCTGCTTCGCTCCATTGACGAGGTGAGCCGGGAAGCGCTGCGAATCCTGCGGCTGTTCGGAGACACCCAGACCAAGCGGGTCATTGCCTCCGTCGGTCCGGAGCAGGAGTATTTCCTGATTTCCGCGGAAGACTATGCAAAACGCCCGGATCTTCGCATGACCGGCCGGACCCTCTTCGGTGCGGCCCCTCCTAAAGGGCAAGAGCTGGACGACCATTACTTCGGCACCATCCGGCCCCGGGTGGCTGCCTATATGAAGGATCTGGACGAAGCCCTGTGGCGGCTGGGCATTTTGTCCAAGACCAAGCACAACGAAGCCGCCCCCTGTCAGCATGAGCTGGCCCCCATCTACACCGACGCCAACACCGCCTGTGACAACAACCAGCTCATTATGGAGGTCATGAAAAAAACCGCCGAGAAGCACGGGCTGGTGTGTCTGCTCCACGAAAAGCCCTTCGCCGGGGTCAACGGCTCCGGCAAGCACGACAACTGGTCCCTCAGCACGGACTCCGGGAAGAATCTCTTCAAGCCCGGCCGCACCCCCAGCCAGAACGCCCAGTTTCTGGTGTTCCTGTCTGCCTTTATCAAAGGTGTGGACGAGTACCAGGACTGGCTGCGGTGCACCATCGCCTCTGCGGGCAATGACCACCGTCTGGGCGGGGATGAAGCCCCCCCTGCCATTTTGTCCATTTTCCTGGGAGACGAGCTGGAGGCCGTGGTGGAATCCATCATTCAGGGCACCAACTACAAGGATCTGGAAAAATCCGTCATGCGCATCGGCGTGGATGTGCTGCCTTCCATCTCCAAGGATACCACGGACCGGAACCGCACCTCCCCTCTGGCCTTCACCGGCAACAAGTTTGAATTCCGTATGCTGGGTTCCTCCCAGTCCGTGTCCGGCCCCAACATCGCTCTCAACACCATTATGGCAGAGGAGCTCAAGTGGTTTGCCGACCAGCTGGAAGGCTCTCAGAACTTTGAAGAGGATCTGCAAAAGCTCATCTGCCAGGCCCTCACGGAGCACCGCCGGATCATTTTCAACGGCAACAACTACAATGACAGCTGGGTGGAAGAGGCTCGGCGCAGAGGTCTTTCCAATCTGCGCACCACCGCCCAATGCCTGCCTGCCTATATCTCCAAAAAGAATCTGGATCTGGTGACCCGGCGGGGGATCTTTACCAGAACGGAATTTTTGGCCCGGTATGAGATCCATCTGGAAAACTATTGCAAGATCCTGCACATTGAGGCCATGACCATGATCGACATGGCAAAAAATCAGATTTTCCCCGCGGCCTCCTCCTATACCACCACCCTGTGCACCGCCATTGCCGCCAAGGAAACGGCGGGCCTTTCCTGTCGGGCGGAGCGGACCCTGGCCCGGCGGCTCAGTGAAACCACGGACCGGCTCTTTGACCGCTGTGAGGCTCTGGAAACGCACATGGCCTCCCTGCCCGGCTCTGCCCAGGAGCAGTCCGTCTATTATTGTGAGGTGGTCATCCCCGCCATGGATGCCCTGCGGGAAGAGGCCGACCGTCTGGAACGCATGACGGATAAATCTTACTGGCCCTATCCCACCTACTCTGACTTGCTTTTCTACCTGTAATCGTATATAATGGTTCAAGAATCATGCTTCCGGGGAAATTGCCCCGGAAGTTCTGTTAGGAAATTCACCAAAGAGATGATCGGAGGATTTTGGATGAAGTATATTTTTGTAACCGGCGGCGTTGTGTCCGGACTTGGCAAGGGCATCTGTGCCGCCTCTCTGGGCCGCCTTTTGAAGCAGCGGGGTCTCAGAGTGCGGAACCAGAAATTGGATCCCTACCTGAATGTGGACCCCGGCACCATGAGCCCCTTCCAGCACGGCGAGGTCTTTGTCACCGATGACGGCGCAGAGACCGACCTGGATCTGGGTCACTACGAGCGTTTTGTAGACGAGAGCCTGCGGGCCACCTCCTCTGTCTCCGCCGGCAAGATCTACTGGTCTGTGCTGAACCGGGAGCGTGAAGGCGGTTATCTGGGCCGCACCGTGCAGATCATCCCCCACATCACCGACGAAATCAAGCGCAGGATCTATTCCATGGCCGACTCCGATGTGGATGTGGTCATCACCGAGATCGGCGGCACCGTGGGCGACATCGAGAGCCAGCCCTTCCTGGAGGCCATCCGTCAGGTGGCTGCCGAGCAGGGCCGCCGGAACGTGCTGTTTATCCATGTTCCCCTCATTGTGCAGATCCCCGGCAGCGACGAGCTGAAGTCCAAGCCCACCCAGCACTCCGTCAAGGAGCTGCTGTCCATCGGCATCCAGCCTGATATTCTGGTGTGCCGCAGCGATGTCCCCTTCACCGAGGAGATCCGCACCAAGATCAGCCTGTTCTGCAATGTGGACCCCAGCTGCGTCATTCAGAACTCCACTGCCTCCACTTTGTATGAGGTCCCCCTGATGCTGGCCAAGGAGGGTCTGGACCAGGTGGTCTGCCAGAAGCTTCAGCTGGACACCCCCAAGCCCGATCTGGAGGCCTGGCGCAACATGGTCACCAGAATCAAGGGCGCACACCGTGAGGTTTCCATTGCCCTGGTGGGCAAGTATGTCCAGCTGCACGACGCTTACCTCTCCGTTGTGGAATCCCTGTTCCATGCCGGCACCGCCAACGATGCCGTGGTATCCATCAAGTGGGTGGACTCTGAGGAGCTGACCCCCGACAATGCCGCCCGGCAGCTGGCCGGCTGCGACGGCATCCTGGTGCCCGGCGGCTTCGGTGACCGCGGCGTCGAAGGAATGATCGCCGCCGCCAAGTACGCCCGGACCAACGGCGTTCCCTATCTTGGCATCTGCCTGGGTATGCAGATCGCCGTCATTGAGTACGCCCGGAATGTGGCCGGTCTCAACGGCGCCCATTCTGCGGAGTTTGACGAGTACTCCCCCTACCCCGTGGTGGCTCTGATGGAAGAGCAGGTGGGTGTCACCGCCAAGGGCGGCACCATGCGTCTGGGCAAGTACCCCTGCAAGCTGGCCGAGGGCAGCAAGTCTCTGGCTCTGTACGGGGAAAGCGATATCTCCGAGCGTCACCGCCACCGCTACGAGTTCAACAACGAGTTCCGCTCCGTCCTCACGGAGAAGGGCCTGGTTCTGGCCGGACTGTCTCCCGACGGCAACCTGGTGGAGATCGTGGAGAACCCCAACCACCCCTGGTTCGTGGCCTGCCAGTTCCATCCTGAGTTCAAGAGCCGCCCCGACCGCCCCCATCCTCTGTTTGTGGGCTTTGTGGAGGCTTCCCTCAAGCGGACCGAACAATAAATTGATCCATTGGGTACGGCATCATTCCGGTTTGGAAGGTGCCGTGCCTTTTTTATGCCCGAAAAAATCAGGCACCGGACTTTCCGTGCCCGACAAAAAGATTGCGTTTTCATTTCAGGCTTAGTATAATACGGAAAATGCAACATCATACTTTCAGAAAGGATCATCCGCCCATGATACACCTGGTTGAGATAGACGAAAGCAACTGGAGAACTCCATTGCATGTTTCCAAAGAGCAAGCGCATTTTGTTGCATCGCCCAGTACGATTCTGGCACGGGCCTATGCGTTCCGCAAGCAAAGAAGCCGTGCGTTTTTGATTTACTGGGACGAAACCCCCGTGGGCATGGTACTATATCACGACAGTGTGGATTGGGGCGAGTACATTTTCAGTGAGTTGTTGATCGATGAGAAGCACCAAAGAAAAGGCTTCGGACGCAAAGCGACACAGCTGGTTCTGGATGCCCTGCGGAAAGACGGAAACTATCCGAAAGTTTGCCTGTGCTATGTGGAAGGAAATGAAGCGGCTAAAAAGCTGTACGAAAGTTTTGGATTTGTGGAGACCGACCGGGATGGAAACGAAATCATCATGGAACTGGAATTGTAATGTTCCCATCTTGCATCCATGTTTCAATATTATAAGGAAAATACTGCCCCACAGCACTGTGTGAGGCAGCATCCGTTCTGTCTATGGGTTCCCGGAGGCTTTCCCTCCGGGAACTTTTTAATGCTTACTTGCTATAGCGCATCAGGACCGCAGCGCCTTGTGCTCGGGTTGTGGTGTTTGCAGGATAGAGACGATTGTCCATTCCCTCAATCATTCCCTCCCCAACGGCCCAGGCCATGGGAATCTTGGCAAAGTCATGCACATTCTGCGCATCGTCAAATTTACTGAGATCCCCGGCAGCGTTCACATCCTTCCCGGTCAGCTTTGCGTAGCGGTACAGGAAGGTCACCATCTGCTCTCTGGTCACAAACCGGTTGGGTGCAAAGGTGGTTTCGGTGATGCCCTCCGTGATCCCGGATTCCGCAGCCCACAGGACTGCATCGGTATACCACTTATCCTTCTGCACATCGGTGAAGGGATTTTCTCCCGTAACCTCGGGATTGCCTGCCATCCGGTACAGCATGGTAACCATCTGGCCACGGGTAATCTTGCCGTTGGGGTTAAAGAGGTGATCGCCCACGCCCTCCATGATACCGTTTTCCAAAACGAAGTCAACGCCCTCGTGATACCACTTGGTGCAATCCAGGTCCTCAAATTCCTTGCAGGGACAGTGGTCTGTATTGGCAGGAATGACTTCCGTTATGGTTTCTCCGCAGACCGTGCAGGTTCCGGTTTTCTCTCCGTCGGCAAAGCAGGTGGCTTCCCTGGTGACCTTCCATTGACTACAGGTATGGCCAGCAGCAGGGATTTCCTTCCCCTTCTCCACGATTTCACCGCAATTGGCACAGACCTGATCGCCGGTATAGCCGGGTTCGGTACAGGTAGGTTTCTTGGCGTTTTGCAGTTCTGTGGCGTGGCCCAGAGCCGTAATCTCTCTGCCCTTCTCCACGATTTCACCGCAAACGGTACAGACCCGATCGCCGGTGTAGCCGGGCTCGGTGCAGGTGGCTTCCTTCGCATTGCGCAGCTCTGTCGTATGGCCCTTGGCGGGAATTACTTCACCCTTGGCAACCAATTGGCCGCAGTCCAGGCAGTAGGTATCCCCGGTGTAGCCGGGTGCGGTGCAAGTCGCTTCCACAGCATTCCGAACCTCTGTATTTTCGTGAGCAAACTCGATCAAAAGTTCCTCTGTGCCGCCCTTTTCATTGTTTATCTGAATCGTTTCCACAGAAATTGCGGATTCTTCCGCTGTCAGAACCTTAAACTTCAGGGTGGCAACGGCACTTCCCGCAGGGATTTCATCCAGAGAGACATAGCCAAAGGTGACCTTGCCCTCTGCCTGAACCTTGGAGGTATAAGCTCCGTGGATGGTGGCATCCGTCAATTCCAGCTTGGAAGTGTCATAGCTTACCC
>JARIBV010000129.1 GCA_029257335.1 Faecousia sp. | reverse complement strand
CCCGCAGGGATTTCATCCAGAGAGACATAGCCAAAGGTGACCTTGCCCTCTGCCTGAACCTTGGAGGTATAAGCTCCGTGGATGGTGGCATCCGTCAATTCCAGCTTGGAAGTGTCATAGCTTACCCCCATCAAAGCATTGTTGGAAGCAATGTCGGCACCGGCCGCATCCTTGGCTGTCACCGTAACGGTGACGGTCTTTTCGCCCTCTTCTACCTTGGAATCGGACTGCATCTCTGCCCAAAACCGTCTGGCCTCGTCGGTCATCCGGAAAATCCTGTGGGAGGTGTCATTCTGCAGCTGGTTCACCGCAGCCTGCATTTTCTGAGCTGTCACTGTCACGGCTTCCATTTCTTGTGTGGCTGCGGCAGCCAGATCGTGATTAGGCGAAGGATTGTCTGTATGATTCACTGCCTCCGTGAGGATCGCGGGCCATACATTCTCTCCAAAGGTTCCGAAACGCTCTGCATGGTACGCGCCCTTGTCTTTGTCAAGCACCAGACGGTACAGTTCGTTTTCTGCCCCGTTGAAGTAGGACAGGTACAGATCTCCATTGTTGTCCGTCACCATGGAGCAATACATCTTTCTCAGGTTATCGTAGCCTTCAAACCCCAGATCCAGGTCACTGGGGAACTGAGCAATCCGCGCCTTGAAGCTCTCTCCATCCCGGTAGGTCCAGAAGTGAGAAACGGTTCCCGCATTATCCAAAAGCACAATATGCTCTGTGTCCAGTTCCTTGCCCGTATCCCGGTCCTGATATTTCTCATACCCCAAAGAGGCAACGGCGGTCAGGTAACCGGTAACACCACTCAGCTCAAAGGCGCTGATGTCCAAATGCATGGGGTCCTTGGGCGGCAGGAAGTAATAACCGTAGACGGAAGAAACCAGAGGCATTTCCTCGGTGGAGAAATAGGTGCTGTAGGCCATTGCCCAGAGAGGATTCATTGCGCCGTTGGTCTCAGAGACCTGGGCCGTCACACCATTTTCACCGATTCGGTGCATCAAAAGACCGGTGGTGTCTTCCTGCACATAGTAGAACTTGTTTTTGGAGTCGTATGCCGCCGAAATCATTTTGGTGTCGATTTCAGCACCCGGCTCCCAGCTGCTCTGCTTTGCCATATCCCAGGAGAAGAACTCTGCCGTTCCCTCCTTGCTCTGAAGTACACCTTTCAAGGTAATATCCAGTGCTTCCACGGTCACAGAGCATGTTGCGGTAACATTGGGGTCCAGGACGGAGGCGGCCGTCACCGTGGTGGTTCCCACACCAACCGCTGTCACAGTGCCGAATTCATCCACTTTTGCCACGGTTTCGTCCTGGGCACTCCAGGTGACTCCCCGGTCCTTTGCCGTCCAGGGCTGCACCAGAGCTGACAGTTTCCGGGTCGTTCCCTTCAGCATGTTGATGCTGTCAGAGGACACTGTTACCTTAGAGATTTTGTCGGTAGGCTCCGTCCAACTGCCGCCGGAGGTGCGTTCCGGGATAATCAGACAGGAAATTTCGTCTTGCAGGTCATTATACACCTCAGATTTTCCCGTCTTGGGATCCATCTCCACATAGTACGACCGGCCAACTTCATACCCATGGAAATATACCTTCACATAGTAGGAATTCCAGCACAGGCGGCCCGTATTGGGATTGATTTCCATACTCTGAATAAATTGGCTTTCAATTCTCGCCCATTTTCCAACGGCACCCAGAAGTTCAGGCTTTTCCATGGCAGTTGCTGTGAATTTATGGATCTTGTCCGTACCCAGCTCATTGCAATAGAAGGTACCGTTTGCATCGCAGGCCAGGGTATTGGTGGCAATGCCGATGGTGCCCAGCTCGGCCGTTTCGCCGGTGAGCTTGTCGATGGTATACAGCTTGTTCTCGCAGACTCCATAAACCCTGCCGTCCGACTTGTTGTAGGCCATATCGGTAAAGAGCATCCCGGTTTCAGCAATCAGATTTTCTTCACTCAGATCGTTCTCCGGCATTGCAAAGAGCTTTCCATCCTTTGTAGCGGCGATCACAACATGGTCTGCAATGGTAGCTGCGGTGAACACCTGGTCGGTCTGACAGTACGGTTCCAGACCATGGGGTGCCTTGGGATCATATTTGGTATCCTTATTAAACGCAAACCAGTACTCCCCTTTTTGATCCAGAGAGAATGCCATCATTTCAGGCAGAGGCTGCTGTTCTCCAATCTCCATTTCCAGAAGATAGGTGGTTGTATTTTTAGCATAGTCCATTACCTGAAGCGCAAACCGATCTCCGTTCACATCGGTAAGATCCAGAGTGAATTGGGCACTTGCACCGGCCTTCACATCCTGCATCGCACCGGAAGAGGCATAGAGCTTGCTTCCCTGCTTATTATACAGCGCCACGGCCGCAATATACTGGTTATCAGAGGCCGTCACCACCAGTGTATTGCCGATTACATTGTGAGAAATTTCTTCCACCACGGGGGCGGTGTTGTCCACTACCAAAGGCAGACTGAAATTGGCACCCTTGCCCATTGCCTTCCAGTCGGTGTTTCCTTCCGCATCCATGTAGTATTCAGGGGCCAATGCCAGATTCAGACGCAGTTGATCCCCTTCCTCCGCTCCCTTGGGAACCAGGTTGGTCCTGATGGTATATCCCGTTTTCTGCCACTTACCTGTCATGGAGAAGTAAAACGCCGCATCCACGCCGCCGGAAACTGCATCCTGCAAGGTTTTCCCCTTTGTTACATTCTCAGCTGTAAAACGAACAGCCGCCGCATTGCGAATAGCCGAAAACTGCACTTTACTTACGGCATCGCCGTTGACTGAGTTGATGGCGTTACGCTCGGGCATATATTTGGCATCGGGAATCAAGGGATTTCCGCCCAGAGCATATTCATTCTTGGGGTCATTGGCATAGGTCACTAAATAGGTGTTGGCAGTGATCTCTCCCAGGTAAGGCGTGCGGAAATCCTCCCCGGTCCGATATCCGGCCAAAGTCCCTGCATCGTACATGGAAGGGTCTGTCCAGTTTCCGAAGAAGCCCAGAACGGGAATGGAATGGGTGGTGCCCTTCACACCTTCCTGGCTTGCCGCACTTCTGGCGAACACATAGCCCTGCACATACACGCCGTTGGTAGCATGCTCCAGGCAGTCTCTCCAGGCATCCGTCAGCTCCACGGTCACATCGACCTGAACGGAACCATCCGCGGGAACCAATAGGCTGCCACTGCCCAATCCTTTAAAGAACAGGTATGCGTCATAGGTGTCCACATCACTGTCGTTGTCCATGTCGGCCTTGTCCAGGTTCCGGATGGCGGTGGAGTTGTCTACCACATAATCCAGGAGGACCTGGCCGTCAGCAGCATTGACAGAGCCATCTCCATTAAAGTCCAAACCTTCAGGCAGTGCGCTGGGAGTGAGGCGTCTGCCATCTGCTTCCCATGTCACATTGACAGGAAGTGCAGTCGTCTCAGTGTCCATGTAGAAAGCCTTCTGATGATCGTCCTTTTTACTGTTGGCATAGTCTTCAAACATTTTTTGGGTAAAGAAATCAGCAGACAGATCGAACGCTTTGTCAGTTGCTTGCAGGTTATGAATGGTAAAGGAGAACCGATACACGCCGGTTCGCTGGGGGTCATCGCCCAGCTCTACCTTTACTTTGCCGTCTGCAAAGGAGTTTGTGGCATTTTCACCCATGGTGATATAGCTGTCTGCACTGACGGCTCTGCCCACATTGGCAAGACCGGCTCCCTGCTGAAGCACAGGGAAATAGCAGTGGCTCTCACCGCTGACCAGAGGTTCCGCAGTGGACATCAAAAGGCTCTGAATCAACTGACGGGGCGTCATACCGGTCTTTTCCGTCAAATGATTGGCTCTGATGTGCTGTGCAACCAGGGCCGCCATGCCCGCAACCTGAGGAGAGGCCATAGAGGTGCCGGACATATTCTCATACATATCGTGTCCGCCGCCGGACGGGGTCTTCCCAAAAACGGAATAGATACCACCGCCGGGAGCTGTAATTTCAGGCTTCATCTCCAGGCTGCCGGGAATTCCCCAGGAGGAGAATGCGCTCATGTTATAAAATTCGCTGTTAAACTGAGATGTGCCTACATGATCAGAAACCGTCATCTTGCCGGTGTAATACAGGATCTTCCCCGCCTCATCCTTAACCGCTTCCGAGTTTTCCCGTATCTGCATTCCCGCTTCCTGCGAAATGGATACGCATGGTGCGGATTTGGTGTAATCCTTCAGATCCATGTTGATACTGCCGGGTTGATTATTATAAATCACAGTTGCAATAGCACCTGCATTGACGGCATTGTTTCCCTTTTCAAAAAATGCAATTTCGCCGCGGCTGCACAGTGCAATTTTTCCCTTCAGCACCTCGCCTATGGCCGCCCATTCCTCCGGGGTACCACTGCCATCAATGAAGATATACTCCTGTTCCCCAGCCAGGGTTGCAAGAGATTTGTGTTTGTCCGGGCTTTCATTGTAAACTGCCAGTGCATCTTTCACCTGAATGAACAGTCCGGTTGTTCCGTCATTGTTCACCGAGGCCACGCCCAGTGAGTTTGTGTAAGTACCGGGGTTGCCATTGGTCTGCATGCTCACATCATCCGCATACAGGCGCCCCCCATTGGCTGCATTCTGAACCCAGCTTCCGCTGTTTCCCGCAGAGATGCAAACCACAATGCCTGCCTTGGTGAGATTATCCATAATGGCCTGATATTCTTTATTGGCATGGCGGGAGTTGCCTGGATTTGCGGCACCCAGAGATAGATTCACGGTGTCGCAGCCCAGAATAATGGCATCCTCAATAGCAACCATATAGTCCGAATCATAGGCACCGCCTCGTTTGCCAAAAACCTTCATAACGATGAGCTGGGCATCGGGAGCAACGCCCTGGACCTTTACAGAATCCAGCGCCTTGGAGAAGGTGCCGTCTTGTTTCGGAATGTAGGCATTGGCAGCGGCAATGCCGCAGACATGGGAGCCATGCTCCGACTGTGTGTCTTCCGCATGGGTGACATAGTAGCTGCGGTCCACATAATTGTATGCAAACGGGATTTTTTCGCTGACAAAGGCCTGTGCGGGGTCAACCTTTACATGGAGCTGATCCAGCACCCCGTTGACCTCTTGCGCATCCAGAAGATTCAGCTGCTTTTTATATTCCTCCAGAGCAATCCCTTTCTTTTCTGCCAGGCAGGACAAAGAATGTTTGTATCCTTCTTCGTTGAAGGACTGATGCTCTGTATCAATGCCGGTATCGATCACTGCGATCCTGGCACCTGCGCCGGTATAGCCCGCATCCCAGGCAATCGTGGAACCGATCTGTTTTGGGGAGGTTGCCATGTTGGGGTTATTTGTTTCTTCCCGGCTCACAACGGCAGGATCATATCTGGTCTCAATCAGGACCTTCTCAACACCGGGGACCTTTTCAATGGCCTCGATCTGGCCATATTCCACATTGGCTGAAATCAGGTTCGCTGCCAGCGTCAGGTTCCAGGCCACATCCAGTTTCTGTTCCAGGCGTTTTTCAATGGAGGCGGTTACCTGTGCCTGCTGGGTTTGCAGCTTCTGCCGATAGGCCATGGCCAAAGGATTCCGGGCAACATTTTTCATTTCAAATCCTGCCGCCACAGTGGATTCCTTTTCCAGAACGATGGAGACACGAACCTCATCCGTGGGGGCATATGACTCTTCCTGCTGCGGGGCAATGGGTTCATACCCGGGAAGCACCGCACTCACCGCACTGTTGTCCACCTGCTGGAAACACACGGAATCAGATTCCTCAGCTGCATGCACCGGGATCACAAATCCGCACAGGATCGCAGCAGCCAGCATCAGGGAAAGTACTCGGTTCAACAAACTCTTTTCCATCATTTTCTTCTCCTTCTCTTTCTCTGCCATAGGGGCAGGCCTTCGTTCAGGGACTGAACCTCCCCATTTCAATCCCTTTTCAGCTTCTCTGCATTTTTCATATGTAGAGAAAACCATATTCATATGATACAATTTCGTAATGTTACCGTCAAGCGTTTTTGAGTAAATGATTTATTTCGGTGTACTGTAATCGAATTGTTAAGCTTTCTTCGTCAGTATTTTTCATGCAAAAACGGGGATTCATCCCCATATCCCCGATCCTTTTACCGAATATAAAGTATTTTTTCATGGAAAACAAAAAATTGCTATTTTACAATATCGTGAAATAATCACAGTATGCTTTTCATAGATAATGATACATAAATTGTTCAATTATGTTATTATGCGAATATATTATACAAAATACCACTCTTAAACAGACTAAATTCATAAAAGTGCGAATCCTCCTCCGCCCCTGGTTGAGATAGCCGCAGAACTCCATTGCATATTTCCAAAAATCAGACGCATTTTGTTGCATCGCCCGGTACGATCTCGGTGCGAGCATATTATAAAAATATCCGGAGAAGCCACGGCAAAGCGTGGTTTCTCCGGATACTATTTTCATCAGTCTGTCAAAATTCTGTTTTCGCCAGCCGCTTACCGGGCCAGCGCCTTTGCCAGGGACCGGGTCAGTGCGGCGCAGTGCTTTGCGGCCCGGGCCTCAAAGACGGGATATTCCACGGTGGCAGAGTCGTCCGCCTTGTCGGAAATGGCCCGCAGGATCAGGATGGGAAGCCCGTTGCGGTAGGCGGCATGGGCGATGGCGGCCCCTTCCATTTCCGTGCAGATTCCGCCCACGGTGGACACAATATCCGCTTTTTCTGCGCTCTCGCAGATGAACCGGTCACCGGTCACCACCCGGCCCAGCTGATAGCGGATGCCCAGGGCTTCACAGGCTTTCACCGCAAATTCCCGCAATTCCCCATCCATGGGAAAGGCGTGGACATCCATGCCGGGGACCTGCCCCCGGGCGTAGCCAAAGGGGGCCACCTCAAAATCGTGGTACATGGCATCGGTGGCAATGGCAATGTCCCCAATGTCCAGACCGGCGTCCAGGGAGCCTGCAATGCCGGTGTTCACAATGTGGGTCACGGCAAACAGATCCGCAAGGATCTGGACGCACAGGGCCGCATTGACCTTGCCCACGCCGCACTGCACCACCACAACGGGCAGGCCGCAGAGGGTCCCCTCCCAGAAGGAGGACCCGGCGTGAGTGCTGACCACGGGATGCTCCATTTGCTCCTTCAAAATCGCCACTTCCACATCCATGGCGCCGATAATGCCTAATTTTTTCATGTTTTTCTCCTTATTCGGGGTAGTTCATATGGGCGCTGTCCAGACACAGCAGGGTGTGTTCCAGGTATCTCCGGGCCAGATACTTTGCCATGGGCAAATTCATATCCAGATAGTTTCCGCAGTCCCGGGCGCAGGCCCCGGGGACCTGCCCTTCATAGTCCCGCATAAAGGTGAACATCTCCACCAAAAGCGTCCGGATCTCCTCGGGGGTCAGGTCTCCCGCCAGAAGCAGGTAAAAACCCGTGCGGCAGCCCATGGGCCCGAAGTACACCGTCCGGTCCTTCCACAGGGGATGGTTGCGCAGGAAGGTGGCCCCCAGATGCTCCAGGGTGTGGACCTCTGCGTTGTTCATCACCGGCTCCCGGTTGGGGGCGGTCATCCGCAGGTCAAAGGTGGTGACGGTTTCCGCTCCGATTTTGTCCTTCCGTGACACATAGACACCGGGTTCCAGGGTCAGGTGGTTCACGGTAAAGCTTGCGATTTTTTCCATGTCAGCCCTCCAAAATTTCTAAAAGCTGCCGGGTGTCCTGGGCCAGCGCAGCGGCGCCGGCCTTGGTCAGCTCCTCCCGGTCCCCGTAGCCAAAGAGCACCCCGATGCAGTCCAGACCGTGGAACCTGGCCCCTTCCACATCAAAGCAGCGGTCCCCTACCATAACCGCCCCTTCTCTGCCCCCCAGAGACAGAGCATGGGCCAGGACCTGGGTCTTTGTCACCCGGCCGCCGTCCAAAGTACTGCCCACCACCAGGTCAAAATACGGCGCCAGTCCGAAATGCTCCAGCACCTCATTGGCGGTGGTCTCCGGCTTGGAGGTGGCCACCATCAGGGTTTTCCCCTGATTTTTCAGGGTTTTCAGCATGGTTTCGATGCCGGGATAGGGCTTGTTTTCAAACTTTCCCTTTACATTGTAGTATTCCCGGAACACCTCCACGGCTCTGAGGGCCTCCTCCGGCTCCATGGCATCAAACCGGCGGAAGGAATCTGCCAGAGGGGGGCCGATGTATCGGCCCATGATCTGCCGGGGCGGGACGGGGCGGCCCATCCTCTTCAAAGCATAGCTCACCCCGTTCATGATCCCCGGTCCGGAGTCCGTCAGAGTGCCGTCCAGGTCAAAATAGATTCGCTGATAGGACATGGTTTGCTCCTTTTTCCAATTTGCTTTTTTCTCTATTTTACATGACAGACCCCGGTTTTTCAAGTCTCCGGGGGGCTATTTTTTGTGCGTGTATGCGGCAGGCGGTCAAAGAACCGCCCGCCGTGTCCTTTTGATATAAAGCGTTGTCTCATTGATTTGGTTGATTGATGCGAGGTAACGCTTTATTTTGACACAGCTCTCGTGGTCAAATATCTGCATAGCAAAGACAATTCTTCGGCGTGATTTCCAAAAACCCCATGGTCAATTTGTGAGTATCTCCAATTCCTCCATTTGGACATTGACAATCACAAAAAAATTTATATCATAAAAGTGATATCAAATGTTCCAACTAAAAAACAGTTTTCTGATGGATTTTTAGTCAGAACCCACAACGAAAAAGGAGCCGGTTTATGATTCATTCACTAGAGTCTCTCCGCACCGCCGTGAAAGGCCAGGGTCCCAAGAAGCTGGCTGTTGCCGTGGCGCAGGATGCCGAAGTATTGCTGGCTGTGGACGGCGCCCGGAAGCTGGGTCTTGCCACCGCCATCCTGATCGGTGACGAAGCCCTCATTCGGCAGATCGCCCAGGAGCATGAGATCCCCATGGATTGCTATGAGATCATCCACGAAACGGATAAGGTCCAGGCCTGCCGCACTGCGGTGAAGCTGGTCCGGGACGGCCGTGCGGATGTGGTCATGAAGGGGATCATTGACACCTCTGTGATTCTCAAAGCCGTTCTCGACAAGGAGATCGGCCTGCGAGAAAGCCCCGTTTTGTCCCATGTCGCCCTGTTTGAGGTGCCCGGCTTTGACCGCCTGTTCCTCATTACCGACGCCGCCATGAACATTGCCCCCGATCTGGAGGCAAAAAAACATATTATTCGCAACGCCGTAAAGGTAGCCCACTCCATGGGCAACGAAACTCCCGTGGTGACCTGCCTGTGCGCCGTTGAAAAGGTGAATCCCAAAATGGCCGCCACCCTGGACGCCGCCGCCCTGGCGGAAGCCAACCGGGCCGGTGAAATTCAGGGATGCATTGTCAACGGTCCTCTGGCCCTGGACAATGCCATCTCCACCGAAGCCGCCAAGCACAAGGGGATCACCGATCCCTACGCCGGTCATGCCGACGTTCTCATGGTCCCCAACATCGAAACCGGAAACGTGTTCTACAAATCCCTGGTCTTTATGGCCGGTGCAAAGAACGCCGGTGTCATCGTTGGTGCCAAGGCCCCCGTGGTCCTCACCTCCCGGGCCGACAGCGACGAGACCAAGCTGAACTCCATTGCCCTGGCCCTGATGATTGCCTCCCGTTAATGCGCCTGATTCATAATTAGTAAGGAGATAACACCATGGAAGATTATAAAGTATTGGCAATGAACTTCGGCTCCACCTCCACCAAGGTGGCCGTATTTGAAGGAGACAATCAGGTGCTTCTGAAGGTCTTCCGGCACACCCCCGAGGAGATGAAGGGCCTCACCACCATGGATCAGAATGCCGCCTTCCGCCTGCCTCTCATCCTCCAGTATCTGGAAGAGGAGAAGGTGAACCTCCACGACTTTGATGCCGTTGTGGGCCGGGGCGGTCTCATCCACCCCGTTCTGGGCGGCACCTATGCCGTCAACGAGAAAATGCTGGAGGATCTGAGCGCCTGCACCTATGGCACCCATGTGTGCAACCTGGGCGGCATCCTGGCCGCGCAGATCGGCAGGCAGATCGGTAAGCCCGCCTATGTGGTGGACCCCCCTGTGATCGATGAAATGTCCGAGCTGGCCCATCTGTCCGGCCACCCGGATTTCCCCCGCCGTCCCCTGTTCCACGCCCTGAATCAGAAGGCCATCGCAAAGCGCTTCTGCGCCGAGCGGGGCGTTGCCTATGATTCCCAGCGGCTCATTGTGGCCCATATGGGCGGCGGCATTACCGTTGGCGTCCACATGTATGGCAAGATCGTGGATGTGAACAACGGTCTGGAGGGCGAAGGCGCCTATACCGGCGAACGGCCCGGTACTTTGCCCATTCTGGATGTCCTTCGTGCCGCCTTCAGCGGCAAATACGGCAAGACCTATGACGAGCTGCGCCACCATTTTTCCATGGAGTGCGGCCTGGTGGGCTACACCGGAACCAATGACGGCCGGGAGATCACCCGCCGGATCAATGAAGGCGACAAGCAGGCCGAGCTGGCCTATCGCGGCATGGCCTATCAGGTGGGCAAGGAGATCGGCGCTGCCGGTGCCGTGCTCCAGGGTGAGGTGGATGCCATCCTGCTCACCGGCGGCTTCGCCTATGACAAGACCCTCATGAGCTGGGTCGAGTCCTATGTCAGACATCTGGCCGAGGTCTATATCTACCCCGGCGAGGATGAAATGCTCTCTTTGGCCCAGGGCGCCATTCGTGTGCTCAAGGGTCAGGAGGAAGTTTTGGAGTATTAAGCTATGCACCGTATGCAAATTATCACCGGTCACTATGGCAGCGGCAAAACAGAGTATGCCGTCAATCTGGCCCTCAGCATGGCCAGACCCGGTGCCCGGATCTCTCTGGCAGATCTCGATATCGTAAACCCCTATTTCCGCTCCTTTGAGCAGACCGCCCGGCTGGAAGAGGCCGGGATCCAGGTCATCGTCACCTCCTGCGGCGGCGTGGCGGACATTCCCGCCATCAATCCTGCCGTCCTGTCCATTTTCCAGAACAAGGACATTACCGGTATCCTGGATATCGGCGGAGATCCCATCGGCGCCAGAGTCCTGGCCCGCTTCGCCCCTCAGCTCCATGCCGAGGAACTGGACCTTCTGTATGTGCTCAATGCCAACAGGCCCGAAACCAAGGATGTGGACTGCGCTCTGGAATATATGAGAGCCATCGAGCGTGAGTGCAAGCAGAAGGTCACCGGCATTGTGAACAACACTCATCTGTGCCGGGAGACCCGGCTGGAGGACATCCTGAAAGGCGCCCGGCTGGCCCGGGAGCTTTCTCAGCGCACGGGGCTTCCCATCATTCACCATGCGGCAGAGCGCCGCTTCGTCCCTCAGCTGGCGGGGCTTCTGTCTGAACCTATATTCCCTATGGACATTTACATGAAAAAACCCTGGGAAATTACCACCTGTGAGGAGGAATAATCAACATGGCTGGAAAAGTAACTTTCCGTCAGGACAGATGTAAGGGCTGCGAACTGTGCGCCCTGGTCTGCCCCAAGCATATCATCGTTCTCGATGACACTGCTACCAACCGCAAGGGATATCATCCCGCAACCATCCGCCCCGAGGATCTGGATAAGTGCATCGGCTGCGGCAGCTGCGCCAAGATGTGTCCCGATTCCATCATCACCGTGGAACGCACATAAGGAGGACCGTAATGGAGAAAGAACTTTGGAAAGGCAATGAGGCCATTGCCGAAGCCGCCATTCGTGCGGGCTGCAAATACTTCTTTGGCTACCCCATCACACCCCAGAACGAAATCCCCGAGTACCTGTCTGCTCACCTGCCCAAGATCGGCGGATGCTTCTTGCAGGCAGAGTCTGAGGTCGCTGCCATCAATATGGTATACGGCGCTGCCGGCTGTGGTGTGCGTGTTATGACCTCCTCTTCCTCCCCCGGAATTTCCCTGAAACAGGAAGGCATCACCTATATGTGCGGTGCGGAGCTTCCCGCCGTGATTATCAATATGATGCGCGGCGGCCCCGGCCTTGGCACCATCCAGCCTGCCCAGGGCGACTATTATCAGGCCACCCGCGGCGGCGGCAACGGCGACTACCGCCACCTGGTCTTTGCTCCCGCCACCATCCAGGAGGCTGCCGACTATGTGCAGATCGCCTTTGATGTGGCAGAGCAGTACCGCAACCCCGTTATGGTCCTGGCCGACGGCATGATCGGTCAGATGATGGAGGCCATCGAGTGGCGTGAGCCGGAGAAGCGTGAGCTTCCCGCCAAGCCCTGGGCCACCACCGGCACCAAGGGCCAGCGCGAGCCCAATGTGATCAACTCCCTGTATATCGACCCCAACCTCTGCGCCGTACATAACGAGCGTCTGGCCGCCAAGTACAAGGCAATGGAGGAAAACGAGACCCGCTGGGAGGAAGTGAACACTGAGGACTGCGAGATCCTCTTTGTTGCTTACGGCACCCCCTCCCGTATCGCAAAGGCCGCCATCCAGCTTTTGGAGAAGGAAGGCATCAAGGCCGGTATGCTCCGTCCCATTACCCTGTGGCCCTTCCCCGGCAAGGCGCTGAAGAACATCGCCATGCAGGACAGCGTCAAGGCCGTGGTGGATGTGGAGCTCAGCATGGGTCAGATGATTGATGATGTAAAGATCGCCCTGGAGGGCTGCCGTCCTGTGTCCTTCATTGGCAAGGCCGGTGGTGTGGTTCCCACCCCCTATGAGGTGGCCGCCGCGGCGAAAGCTGCCATCGGGAGGTAAGAGATTATGGCAATAGTATATGAGAAATCCAAAGGCCTGACCGATGCCGAACTGCACTACTGCCCCGGCTGCACCCACGGTATCGTTCATAAGCTGGTTGCCGAAACCCTGGATGAAATGGGCGTTCTGGGCAACACCATCGGCGTGGCCCCGGTAGGCTGCTCCGTCTTTGCTTACAACTATTTCAACTGCGACATGCACGAGGCCGCCCACGGCCGTGCCCCCGCCGTTGCCACCGGCATCAAGCGTGTCTCCGAGCCCGGTACCATCGTCTTTACCTATCAGGGTGACGGCGACCTGGCCGCCATCGGTACCGCCGAAATCATCCACGCCGCCATGCGTGGAGAGAAGTTTACCACCATTTTCATCAATAACGCCATTTACGGCATGACCGGCGGCCAGATGGCTCCCACCACTCTGGTGGGTCAGAAGGCCACCACCGCCCCCTACGGCCGTCAGCAGGACCACTACGGCGCCCCCATCCGCATGGCTGAGATCATCAGCACCCTGGAGGGCTGCGCCTATGCCTCCCGTGTCTGCGTCACCGACATCGGCAACCTGAACAAGGCCAAGAAGGCCATTCAGAAGGCCTTCCGGATGCAGCAGGAGGGCAAGGGCTTCACCTTTGTGGAAGTGCTGGCCTGCTGCCCCACCAACTGGGGCAAGACGCCTGCCGCTTCCGTGGAATGGCTGAAGGAAAACATGATTCCCTACTATCCCCTGGGAGTCTACAAGGACATCGAGGAGGTAAAGTGAGATGACCAATGAAATCATGATCGCCGGTTTCGGCGGCCAGGGCGTCATGGCCATTGGCAAGACGCTGGCAGAGGCCGGCATGAAAGAGGGCAAGGATGTTTCCTGGCTCCCCTCCTATGGTCCGGAAATGCGCGGCGGTACCGCAAACTGCTGCGTTGTGATCTCGGAAGAGCCCATCATCTGCCCCATCGTTCTGGAGCCCACCGAGCTGATCGCCATGAACCTGCCCTCTCTGAAGAAGTTCGAGCCCACCGTGGTCAAGAACGGCACCGTCTTTGTCAACAGCTCCATCATCACCGAGAAGGTGGAACGGCAGGACGTGCGTGCCATCTATGTCCCCTGTCTGGACATCGCCAACGAGCTGGGCAATGCCAAGGTGGCCAACATGGTCATGCTGGGTGCCTACATCGAGGCCATGGGCAACCTGGGGGTTGAGACCATCAAGGAAATGCTGGTGCATATGTTCACCGGCCCCAAGGCCAAGCTGGTAGACCTGAACATTGAGGCACTGCGCCGCGGCGCTGCCTGCGTCAAATAATGACGAAATTCAGAAAGGGGAATGATTATGGATCTGGAGATCAAGATTATTCGCAATGAACATCCCAACCCGAAACCTCAGGACGAATCCGCTCTGGGCTTCGGCAAGTACTTTACCGATCACATGTTTATCGTCGAGTACACCGAGGGCATCGGCTGGCATGACGCCAGGATCCAGCCCTACGGACCTCTCGCCATCGACCCCGCCTCCCCTGTTCTGCACTACAGCCAGGAGATCTTTGAGGGTCTGAAGGCATACCGCCGTGCCGACGGCGGCTTGCAGATGTTCCGTCCCATCGAGAACGCAAACCGCATGAATCAGAGTGCCGAGCGTATGTGCATGCCTCCTCTGGACCCGGAGTTCCAGGTGAAGGCCATGAAGATGCTGGTGGAACTGGAAGAGGGCTGGGTCCCCCATATGGAAGGCACCTCCCTGTATCTGCGTCCCACCATGATCGCCGACGGTGCCGAGCTGGGTGTGCATCCCGCTAAGAAGTACCTGTACTACATCATCTGTGCCGCCTCCGGCAGCTACTACAAAAACGGCATGGCTCCCGTCAAGATCCACATTGAGGATCACTATGTCCGTGCCGTCAAGGGCGGCACCGGCGCCGCAAAGACCGGCGGCAACTATTCCGCTTCCCTGAAGGCCGCCGCCGAGGCTGCCAAGAAGGGCTTTGACCAGGTCCTGTGGCTGGACGGCCGGGAAAACAAGTATGTGGAAGAAGTGGGTGCCATGAACATGATCTTCGTCATGGACGGCAAGCTGGTCACCGCTCCCACCGGTGGCAGCATCCTGCCCGGCATTACCCGCAAGAGCGTTTTGCAGCTGGCCAAGGACAAGGGCCTCACCGTGGAGGAGCGGCCCATCAGCGTGGCCGAGCTCTTTGAGGCCCATGAGAGCGGCCGCCTCACCGAAGCCTTCGGCACCGGCACTGCCGCTGTCATCTCCCCCGTCGGTCTTCTGGAGTACCACGGCAAGGAAATGCACCTGTCCGACGGCAAAATCGGACCCATTGCGCAGGACATCTACGACACCCTCACCGGCATTCAGCGCGGCGAGCGGGAAGATCCCTACGGCTGGGTCATGAAGATTTCCTAACCCCTATGGATCTGTGGCAAGCAGGAACTCTCCTGCTTGCCACTTTTTTATGGGTTAAGCCATGCTTTTTCGGTTCTGCAAGCAGGAGGCTTGCAGATGGAGCGGGGCTTTGAGGACAAGGGTTTGCAGTGCCCGCCGGAAGGCCGGAGCGGCTTTCTGTGCAACAGAGGGCTGCCTATGCCTTTGGTCCCTTCCTTTTCCGTTCCCGGCGGGAGCGTGCAGCGGAGCCTTCTGATTCTGGGACCCTTCGGGAAGGAGGGGTCGTTGACCTTTGGGAATCGTGTCGTCTTTTCCCGGTGCTTCGGCCATAGAAAAAGCCTCCGGTGCAGCGATCTGCGCCGGAGGCCCATGAAATGGTTCGCCCTTTCGGGGGATTTGTTATTGCTGGCTGTTCCAGGTGGTTTCCCAGGAGAAATTCTCCGTTTCCACCCGTTTGTTGCGGTTCAGGAGACGGCTCACGGTTTCCCGCACATCGGCCCCTTCATAGAGCACCTGATAGGCCGCCTCTGTGATGGGCATATCCGCTCCGATGGATCGGGCCAGCAGATAGGCAGATTCCGCGGCAAAATAGCCTTCCACCACTGCGCCCACCTGCTCCATGGCCTGCCTGGGGGACAGACCCTGGCCGATGAGGATTCCCGCCCGGCGGTTTCTGGAGTGCTGGGAGGTGCAGGTCACGATGAGATCCCCCACCCCCGCCAGGCCTGCGAAGGTTTCCTTCCTGGCACCTAGGGCCAGGCCCAGCCGGGCGGTCTCCGTAAGACCTCTGGTCATGAGCATGGCCTTTGTATTGTCTCCGAAGCCCAGGCCGTCGGAAATGCCGGCACACAGGGCAATGACATTCTTTAAGGCGCCTCCCAGCTCTGCGCCGATCATGTCCGGGTTGGAATAGACCCGGAAATTCTCGGACATGAACGCATCTTGCACCAGCTCCGCCACCTCTTTGCTGGGGCAGGCGGCCACGCAGCCCGTGGGAATGCCCCGGGCCACTTCCTCTGCGTGGCTGGGGCCTGTGAGCACCGCCACGGTACAGCCGGTCTCCTCTGCGGCCACCTCGCTCATGCGCTTATTGCTCCGGGGTTCGATGCCCTTGGTGACGGAAACCAGAATGGTCTCCTTCTTCAAATGGGGCGCAAGGGTCCGGCACACGGAGCGGAAGGGAAAGGACGGACAGGCCAAAACCACCAGGGCGCAGTCCCCCACACAGGCAGGGTCCGCAGTGATGCGAAGCCCCTGCGGCAGGGCCACGCCGGAGAGCATGGGGTTTTGCCGGGTCTGTGCCATCTGCTCTGCCTTGGCAGGGTTATGGGACCACAATGTGACATCATGTGCATTCTTGCACAGCTGAATGGCCAGGGCCGTTCCCCAGCCGCCGCTTCCTGCAACCGTTATCTTCATGCCTGCTCCTCCTTATGTCCAAAGGACAGCTTTCGTTCGGTACCTGCAAACAGTCGTTTGATGTTTCCACGATGCATAAAAATAGCACAAAGGGAGATGACCCAGCCCAGGACGCAGACCCGGACATTGTCCAGGTGCAGCACCGTAAAGGCCACCCCCAGGGTGAAGGCCGCCACCACGGAGCCCAGGGACACATAGCGGGTCAAAATCACGATGATCAAAAACACGCCCAAAATCAGAAGGCCGATCCGCCAATCCGCTACCAGGGCCACGCCCAGGCCGCAGAGGATGCCCTTTCCTCCCCGGAAGCCCTGGGTGGCGGGAAAATCGTGGCCCAGGGAGACCATCACCCCGGCCAGCATGGTGCCCTCGATCCAGAGCCCATAGGGATTGAGCAGCAGTCCGCCCATAAAGCAGGCCAGCACCGCCTTGCCCAAATCGATGAGAACCACAAGGCCGGTCTTCCGCAGGCCGTAGTTTCGCATATAGTTGGTCATACCGGCGTTTCCGCTGCCCCGGGTGCGCACATCCTCCTTATCCAAAAGGCCGGAAATAATAATGGCTCCATTGAGATTTCCCAGGAAATAGGCTGCCAGAATGGTAACCACGATCGAACCGATCAGATTTCCCATGGCGTTATTCCTCCTTATCGCCCTTTTGGCGAATGGTGATGCGGATGGGGGTGCCTGCAAGGCCGAAGACGGAGCGGATCTGGTTTTCCAGATATCTCTGATAGGAGAAATGGAACAGCCGGGCGTCATTGCAGAAAATGACGAAATGGGGGGGCTTCACGCTGGCCTGGGTCATATAGTAGATCTTCAGCCGGCGGCCCTTATCCGTGGGGGGCTGCACTCTGGCGGTGGCATCGGCCAGGACGCTGTTGAGGGCGCCAGTGGTGATCCGCATACAGTTGCTCTCCGATGCGGAATTGATGGCCTCATAGAGCTTGTCCACACGCTGGCCCGTAAGGGCGGACAGGAACATCACCTGGGCGTAGGGCATAAAGCTCAGATCCTGACGGACCTTCTGCTCCATATCCCGCATGGTGTTGGTTTCCTTCTCCACCAGATCCCACTTATTGATGGCAATGATGACGGCCTTGCCGGCCTCATGGACCAGGCCCGCAATCTTGGTGTCCTGCTCGGTGACCCCCTCGGTGGCATCGATCATCACGATGCACACATCGGACCGCTCGATGGCGCTGACGGAGCGCATATTGCTGTAGCGCTCCACCGCATCGTCCACTCTGGACTTCCGGCGCATACCGGCGGTGTCGATGAAGCAGTACTTTCCGTACTGATTTTCAAAGTAGCTGTCGATGGCATCACGGGTGGTGCCTGCCATATTGGAGACGATGACACGCTCTTCGCCCAGGATCTGGTTGATGAGGCTGGATTTTCCCACATTGGGCTTGCCCACAATGGCAACCTTGATGACGTCCTCTTCCTCCTCCTGCCAGTCCTCCTCGGAGAACTGGTCCACGCACCAGTCCAGCAGGTCGCCGGTGCCGTGGCCGTGGACGGCGGAGACCTCCAAGGGGTCCCCCAGGCCCAGGCCGTAGAACTCGTACACATCGGGATTCACCCCGCCGGTGGAGTCGCACTTGTTGACGGCCAGCAGCACAGGCTTTCTGGCCTTCTGCAAAATGGTGGCCACGGCGGAGTCGGCGGCGGTCATGCCCACCTTTACATCCACCACCATAATAATGGCATCGGCAAGCTCAATGCCGATCTCGGCCTGGCGGCGCATGAATTTCAGGATCTCGCTGTCGGTACCGGGTTCGATACCGCCGGTGTCCATAATGTCAAAGGTACGGCCTCTCCACTCGCACTGGCCATAGATCCGGTCCCGGGTGACGCCGGGGGTATCCTCCACAATGGCGCTGCGCTGACCGGTCAATTTGTTAAAGAGCATGGATTTTCCCACATTGGGGCGGCCGATGATGGCAACCAAAGGTTTCGGCATAAAAAATCCCTCCTAGTTATCTTAATTCTTATATTATCTCACACAGTTCCCGTTTGGTCAAGCAAAATGCGGGAGTTTCTGGAAAGACAGCAAAAAAGCCCCTGCTGCTATGCAAAAAGAGTAAAGAAAAAAGAGGAAGGCAGAAGCACCTTCCTCTTGCTTTCTTTCGCCTCTTACTTAGACTCCACAGCGACAACCTGACGGCCATTGTAGTAGCCGCAAGCCTTGCAGGCTCTGTGGGGCAGGCAGAACTCGCCGCACTTGGGGCAAGCAACCACGCCGGGGGCGGACAGCTTCCAGTTGGAGCCGCGGCGCTTGTCGCGTCTTGCCTTGGAAACTTTACACTTAGGAACAGCCATGCGTGACACCTCCTTAGGTCGAACTGCTTTTCACAGCGTCAAAATTTACTTATCTTTGAGAAGCTGCTTTAAAGCAGCAAAACGGGGGTCCAGTTCGGGCTGACAGCCACAGGGGCCGTCATTGAGGTTTGCGCCGCATTTGCAGCACAGACCCTTACAGTCCGGTGTACACAGAAGCTTGGACTCCAGATTGAGGACGAAGGTCGTCGTCACAATATCGTCCAGATCTGCGCTGTCGCCTTCCAGCTGAAAGACCCTTTCGTCTTCGTTATCTTCGTTGGCAAACTCAGTGACCAGAACGGCATTGATGGGAAACTCCACATCACGCTCAAACTCCCGGGCGCACCGATCGCAGACGCCATACAGGCGGGTCGTGAGAGAACCCGACATCAGCAGAACGCCGGCGGTATTGCGCACCACGCCGGAAGCCCGGACAGGCTCCCGAAGGGGATAGCAGGTACCAAAGCGAAGATCGCTCAGATCCACACTGGTAGAAAAGGATACACTCTCACCGGGGCAGTCTATAATCTTTGACAATCCCAACAGCATAGTTATCCCCTCCTCACAGTCATGCAATAGATATTATAAGAGATTCCCTTCCATTTGTCAAATGTTATTTTTCAAAAAACCGGGATTCCGGAAATTTTTTCTCGGAATTCCTTATATTATATAGTATCCCCTTTTCCCTCTTCCCGGCAGTTTCTTTGTTTTTGGGGCGGCGTTCGCAATAGCACCAAGAAACAAAGTTTTGCGATTTGAAATCCTGTGCAGTTTTTTGTCCTTTCGTCAGTTGACAGTCCCGGTCGAAAAATGTTATAATCGGACAGATAAGTTTACACGGAAAGGAGATACGATATGAAGATTCGTTTGAAAAACGCGCAGTCTTATGAAGCTTCCGGCTTTCGTCTTCGTGATATGGAACTTTCTTGTGATATGTCCGTCAGCAATGGCGGTAGTGTTTCTATTGTTGAATTAGATAGCTGTTGCCTGTTGCCGGCTCTTGTTGATGTTCATGTGCATCTTCGGGAACCGGGATTTTTTTATAAAGAGACCATCGCTTCCGGCACCCGTGCCGCCGCCCGGGGCGGATACAGCGATGTGTGCTCCATGCCCAACCTGAATCCCGTGCCGGATTCGCTGGAGCATTTACGGCCCCAGCTGGATTCCATCCGGGACAATGCCGTGGTTCGGGTCCATCCCTACGGGTCCATCACCGTGGACGAAAAGGGCGAGGTGCTGTCCGATCTGGATGCCATGGCCCCCTTTGTCTGCGGCTTTTCCGATGACGGCAGAGGCGTGCAGAGCGAGGAGCTGATGCAGCAGGCCATGGAGAAGGCCAAGGCCCTGGGAAAAATGGTGGTGGCTCACTGTGAGGACAACCGTCTGCTTCGTGGGGGCTACATCCACGACGGTCAGTACGCCAAGGCCCACGGCCACCGGGGCATTTGCTCCGAAAGCGAATGGGGCCCCGTGGCAAGGGATCTGGAGCTGGTGCGCCGGACGGGCTGCAAATACCATGTGTGCCACATTTCCACTAAGCAGACCGTGGAGCTGATCCGCAGGGCCAAGGCCGAAGGGCTGGATGTGTCCTGTGAGACCGGGCCTCATTATTTAATAATGAATGACTCCATGCTCCAGGAGGACGGGCGCTTCAAGATGAACCCCCCCATCCGCTCCGAAGAGGACCGTCAGGCCCTCATTGCGGGCCTGCTGGACGGTACCATCGACATGATCGCCACGGACCACGCCCCCCACAGCGCAGAGGAAAAAAGCCGAGGCCTGGAAAAGAGCCTCATGGGTGTGGTCGGGCTGGAGACGGCCTTCCCCGTGCTCTATACCAACCTGGTAAAGCCCGGGATCCTGTCCCTGGAAAAGCTGGTGGAGCTTATGAGCATCAACCCCCGGAAGCGGTTTGATCTTCCGGCAAATCAAGATTATTGTATCTGGGATCTCAACGAGGAGTATCCCATCGATCCGAAGGAATTTTTAAGCATGGGCCGGGCAACTCCCTTTGCGGGGATGTCTGTATTCGGCCGGTGCAAAGCTACTATTGTTGAAGGGAAACTGGCATGGCTGGAGAAATGAATCGTAAACTCGTATTGGAAAATGGGGAAGAATATCTGGGCTGGGGCTTCGGTGCCGCCTGCGACCGTGTGTGCGAAGTCACCTTCGCCACCGCCGTGGTGGGCTATCAGGAGCTGGTGACCAATCCCGCCCTCACCGATCAGATGGTGGTCATGACCTATCCCCTGATCGGAAACTATGGCATGACCGATGAAGACGACGAAAGCGGACGGCCCTCTCTGGGGGCCTTGGTGGTCCGGGATTACTGTGACACGCCTTCCAATTTCCGCTGTACCAGGACCCTGTCCGAGGTCCTGGAGCAGGCCGGTGTGCCCGGCATCTACGGCGTGGACACCCGGGCCATTACCAGAAGCATCCGGGACCACGGCGGCAGCAAGGCCCTTCTGTGCCACACCTCCATGCCCACCGAGCAGGCGCTGGAGCTTCTGGGCCGGACCAGCCTGAGCCTGGGCCGGGTGGCAAAGGTCAGCTGCAAAAAGCCCCGGTATGTCCGCACCGCCAACCCCAGATTCCATGTGGTGGCCCTGGACTGCGGCATCCAGCAGAGCCTGGTGTCTCAGCTGAAGGAAAACGGCTGCAATGTGACCATCGTCCCCTGGAACACGGAGGCTTCCGCCATTGAGGCCCTGAAGCCCCAGGGGCTGGTGGTGTCCGACGGCCCCGGCGACCCCAACCAGGTGAGCCTCATTGCCGAGACCCTGGCAAAGCTCCGGGGAAAGTTCCCCATCTTCGGTCTGGGTCTGGGCTGTCAGCTCATCGCCATGTCCTACGGCGCCGCGGTCTGCCCCGTGGACTTCCGCCGCATCACCAGCCACCCCATCCGGTGTCTGGAAACCAAAGCCATTACCATTGCCTCTCAGAACCTGTGCTACACCATCGACCCCAAGACCCTGGAGGGCAAGGGCTTGACCGTTACTTATGAAAACGTGCTGGACGGCACCGTGGAGGGCCTCACGGACCCTTCCTGCCGGGTATCCGGCGTACAATTTTACCCCGAGGGCCAGCTTCTTCTCGCCCGGTTCCTCAACGAGATGAAGGAGGCCAACTAATATGCCCAAACGCAGCGATTTAAAGAAAATTCTGGTGATCGGTTCCGGTCCCATTGTCATCGGTCAGGCCGCAGAGTTTGACTACGCAGGTACCCAGGCCTGTCTGGCCCTGAAGGAAGAGGGCTATGAGGTCATCCTGTGCAACTCCAACCCCGCCACCATTATGACCGACACCACCATGGCGGACAAGGTCTATATGGAGCCTCTGACCCTGGAATATGTGAGCAAGATCCTCCGCCACGAGCGGCCCGACGCAGTGCTGCCCGGCATCGGCGGCCAGACCGGCCTGAACCTTGCCATGGCCCTGGAGCGCAAGGGCGTTCTGAAGGAATGCCGGGTAGAGCTTCTGGGCACCCCCTCCGATTCCATCCGCACCGCGGAGGACCGGGAGCTGTTCAAAAACCTGTGTGAGGAGCTGGGCGAGCCTGTGTGCCCCTCCGAGATCGCCTCCACCATGGAAGACGGCCTGGCGGCGGCCCGGCGCATCGGCTACCCCGTTGTTCTGCGCCCCGCCTTCACCCTGGGCGGCACCGGCGGCGGCTTTGCCGACAACGAAGAGGAGTGCCGGGAGGTCCTTCGCAACGCCCTGCGGATGTCCCCGGTCCATCAGGTCCTGGTGGAAAAGAGCATCAAGGGCTATAAGGAGATCGAGTTCGAGGTCATGCGTGACAGCGCGGACACCGCCATTGCCATCTGCTCCATGGAAAATGTGGACCCCGTGGGCATCCACACCGGCGACTCCATCGTGGTGGCCCCCAGCCAGACCCTGACCAAGAAGGAATTCAGTATGCTGAGAGGCGCCGCCCTGCGGATCATCCGGGCCCTCAAGATCGAAGGCGGCTGCAATGTGCAGTTTGCTCTGGACCCCCAGTCCTTCCGGTATTATGTGATCGAGGTCAATCCCCGGGTGTCCCGGTCCTCCGCCCTGGCCTCCAAGGCCTCCGGCTATCCCATTGCCAGAGTGTCCGCAAAAATCGCCGTGGGCATGACCCTGGACGAGATCCGGCTGGCAAATACCCCCGCCTGCTTCGAGCCGGCCCTGGACTACATCGTTACCAAAATGCCCCGCTTCCCCTTTGATAAGTTCTATACCGCCGACAACCGTCTGGGCACCCAGATGAAGGCCACCGGCGAGGTCATGGCCATCGGCCGCACCTTTGAAGAGAGCCTTTTGAAGGCCGTCCGCTCCCTGGAAATCGGCGTGAACCATCTGCACATGGCCAAGTTTGACGGCTGGACCCGGGAGGAGCTGCTGGCCTATATCCCCCTGGGCTCCGACGACCGGTTCTATGCCGTGGCCCAGCTGCTGCGGCTGGGCACCGGGGTGGAGGAAATTGCCGAATGCACCAAGGTGGACCCCTTCTTCCTGCATAAGATCCGGGCCATCGTGGACATGGAAAATCGCCTGAAGAAGGCCCCCTATGAACTGCATGTGCTCAAAGAGGCCAAGATCATGGGCTTCTCCGATCCCTGCATCGCCAAGCTGTGGAAAACCGGGGAAATGGAGGTCTTCGGCTTCCGCAAGGAGCACAACCTCTTCCCGGTCTATAAGATGATCGACACCTGCGCCGCGGAGTTCGGCAGCTATGTCCCCTACTTCTATTCCACCTATGAGGCCGAGAACGAATCCGTGGTCTCCGACAAAGAGAAGATCCTGGTGCTGGGCTCCGGCCCCATCCGCATCGGTCAGGGCGTGGAATTCGACTATTCCACCGTCCACGCCGTTATGACCATCCGGCAGGCGGGCTATGAGGCCATCATCCTCAACAACAACCCCGAAACCGTCTCTACGGACTATACCACCGCCGACAAGCTCTATTTCGAGCCTCTGTGCGTGGAGGATGTGATGAATATTCTGGAGCTGGAGAAGCCCAAGGGCGTCATCGGCTCTCTGGGCGGCCAGACCGCCATCAACCTGGCCCAGCCTCTGCTGGAGCGGGGGATTCCCCTGATGGGTACGGACTGCGCCGCCATCGAGCGGGCGGAAAATCGGGACGCCTTTGAAAAGGTCCTGAAGGATCTGGGCATCCCCCAGCCCCCCGGACAGGCAGTGACCGACATCGAAGCCGGCGTGGCCGCCGCCGAAAGCATCGGCTATCCCGTTCTGGTGCGGCCCAGCTTCGTTCTGGGCGGCCGGGCCATGCAGATCGTCACCGACGAAACCGCCCTGCGGCAGTACCTCAAGACCGCCGTGGAGATCGACGCCGACAAGCCCGTGCTGGTGGACAAGTACATCCAGGGCAAGGAAGTGGAAGTGGACGCCGTGTGCGACGGCACCGATGTGTTTGTCCCCGGCATCATGGAGCTGGTGGAGCGCACCGGCATCCATTCCGGCGACTCCATCTCCGTCTACCCCTCCTTCAGCCTGAGCCAGCAGGTGAAAGACACCATCTTGCAATATACCAAGGCCCTGGGCCTGGGCATCGGCATTGTGGGCCTGTATAACATCCAGTTCATCGTGGATGCCAGCCAGCAGGTCTATATCATCGAGGTGAACCCCCGTTCGTCCCGCACGGTCCCCTTCCTGTCCAAGGCCACGGGCTGGTCTCTGGCGGACATCGGCACCCGGGTCATTCTGGGCCAGAGCCTCAAGGAGCAGGGCATCACCCAGCTCTATCCCCAGGAGAAAAAGCGCTGGTATGTAAAGGCCCCCGCCTTCTCCTTTGCCAAGCTTCAGGGCCTGGACGCCTATCTGTCCCCCGAAATGAAATCCACCGGCGAGGCCATCGGCTATGACGACCAGATGACCAGAGCCCTGTATAAGGCCCTGCAGGCCTCCGGTATGCATGTTGCCAACTACGGCACCGTTTTTGCCACCGTGGCCAACGCCGACAAGGACGAGGCCCTGCCCCTGATCCGCCGGTTCTATCAGATGGGCTTCAACATTCAGGCCACGGAGGGCACCGCCAGATTCCTGAAGGAGCACGGCATCCGCACCCACTCCGTGGGCAAGATCCACGGCGGCAGCCAGGAGATCTTCGAGTCCATCCGTGCGGGCTTCGTGAACTATGTCATCAACACCCAGGACCCCAACGATGCCCAGGGCCTGGCCGACGGCCGTGCCATGCGGCAGGTGGCCGTGCAGAACAATGTCACCATGTTCACCTCCCTGGACACGGTGCGGGTGCTGCTGGATGTGCTGGAAGAGATCACCATGGGCATTTCCACCATTGACGCGTAAACAACGTTTAAAGGAGGCAATTATGAAGCAAGGCATTTTTACCATTGTGGAGGTTGTGTCCCTGACAAGCAATGTGTTCAAAATGGTTTTGCAGGGAGATACTTCCGCAATCACGGCCCCCGGCCAGTTTGTGGAGATCCGGATTCCCGGCCTGTTCCTGCGCCGGCCCATCTCCGTGTGTGACGTTTCCCCCGGCGTGCTCACCCTCATCTTCAAGGTGGTGGGCCGGGGCACCGAGGTGATGGCCTCCCTGAAGGGCGGCATGGAGCTGGACCTGCTCACCGGGCTGGGCAACGGCTATGACCTGTCTTTGTCCGGGGACGCCCCCCTGCTTCTGGGCGGCGGCGTGGGAGTGCCTCCCATGTACGCCCTGTGCAAGGCCCTGCTGGCCCAGGGAAAGAAGCCCGCAGTGATCCTGGGCTTCAACACCCAAGAGGAGATCTTCTGCGAAGAGGACTTTCGCAGCCTGGGGGTCCCCGTCACCGTCACCACGGTGGACGGCAGCTATGGCACTAAGGGCTTCGTCACCGATGCCATGGACCTTCCCTATACCTATTTCTATACCTGCGGCCCCCTGCCCATGCTCCGGGCCGTGAAAAACGCCGCCGTCACCTCCGGGCAGCTCAGCCTGGAGGAGCGGATGGGCTGCGGCTTCGGCGCCTGCATGGGCTGCACCATCCAAACCGCCGGCGGCCCCCGTCGGGTGTGCAAGGACGGCCCCGTATTTCTGAAAGAGGAGGTTCTGCTGTGAATCGCTCTGCTGTGAATACCCAAGTAACCCTGTGCGGCATTCCCCTTTCCAACCCGGTGATTCCCGCTTCCGGTACCTTTGGCTTCGGCGCGGAGTTTGCCCGGCTGTATGACATCAACTGTCTCGGCACCTTCTCTTTCAAGGGGACCACCCGGGAGCCCCGGTTCGGCAATCCCACCCCCAGGATCGCGGAGATCCCCGGCGGGATGCTCAACGCCGTGGGGCTGCAAAACCCCGGCATCGACCATGTGATCTCTCAGGAGCTGCCCCGGATGAAGGAATATTTCCATAAGCCCGTCATGGCCAATGTGTCCGGCTTTTCCGTCGAGGACTATGTAGAGGTCTGCCGGAAACTGGACGATCAGGAGCAGGTGGGCTGGCTGGAGGTCAACATCAGCTGCCCCAATGTCCACGGCGGCGGCATGAGCTTCGGCACCGACCCCGAGAGTGCGGCCGCCGTGACCCGGGCCGTGAAGGCGGTCACCTCCAAACCCGTCATCGTGAAGCTGACCCCCAATGTCACGGACATTGCCGCCATGGCAAAGGCCTGTCAGGATGCAGGGGCCGACGGCATCAGCCTCATCAACACCGTGCTGGGGATGCGGCTGGACCTGAACCGGAGAAGGCCCCTGCTGGCCAATACCACGGGAGGCATGTCCGGCCCCGCCCTGTTTCCTCTGGCGGTGCGGATGGTGTATCAGGTCTATGAGGCCGTGTCCATCCCCATTGTGGGCATGGGCGGCGTCAGCTCCGCCGAAGATGTGCTGGAGCTGATGATGGCCGGTGCCACCGCCGTGGAGGTGGGAGCCGCCAATCTGGTGGACCCCTTCGCATCCAAAAAAATCGTGGAACAGCTGCCCCGGGTCATGGAGCAGTACCATATCGAAACACTCACTGAAATTATAGGAGGCGCACACCATGGGTAAAGACGTTATCATTGCCTGCGACTTTTCCAGCCGGGAGGAGACCCTGAGCTTTCTGGACAAGTTCACCGGCACAAAGCCCTTTGTCAAGATCGGCATGGAGCTGTATTATGCGGAAGGTCCCCAGATGGTCCGTGAGATCAAGGCCCGGGGCCACAAGATCTTCCTGGACCTCAAGCTTCATGACATCCCCAACACCGTGAAAAAGGCCATGAGTGTCCTGCGGAACCTGGATGTGGACCTGGTGAACCTCCACGCCGCCGGTACCCGGGCCATGATGGAGGCCGCTCTGGAGGGCCTCACCCGTCCCGACGGCACCAGACCCCTTCTGATCGCCGTGACCCAGCTCACCTCCACCAGCCAGGAGCGCATGGAGCAGGACCTGCTCATCAAAGAGCCTCTGGATCAGGTGGTGATGCACTACGCAAAGACCGCCCAGCAGGCGGGCCTGGACGGGGTGGTGTGCTCCCCCCTGGAGGCCGGCAAGGTCCATCAGGTCTGCGGCAGCAGCTTCCTCACCGTGACCCCCGGCGTCCGGTTTGCAGACGGCGAGGTGGGCGACCAGGTCCGTGTCATGACCCCCGAGGAAGCCAAGCGCATCGGCTCTGACTATATCGTCGTGGGCCGTCCCATTACCAAAGCACAGGACCCCGTGGCCGCCTATGAGCGCTGCGTCCGTGAATTTGTAGACTGAGGAGGAACTATCTATGGAACTGTCTGTCAAGATCGCAAAAGACCTGCTGAAAATCAAGGCCGTGTTCTTCCGGCCCGATGAGCCCTTCACCTGGGCCTCCGGCATCAAAAGCCCCGTGTACTGCGACAACCGCCTGACCCTCACCGATGTGCAGGTCCGCACCGATGTGGAAGAGGGCCTGGCCAGCCTGATCCGGGAGCATTATCCCCAGGCAGAGGTCCTCATGGGCACCTCCACCGCAGGCATTGCCCACGCCGCCATTACCGGCCATCTTCTGGGGATGCCCATGGGCTATGTCCGCAGCGGCGCCAAGGACCACGGCCGCCAGAACCAGATCGAGGGCAAGCTTCTGCCCGGCCAGAAGGTGGTGGTGGTAGAGGACCTGATCTCCACCGGCGGCAGCGTTCTGGAGGTGGTCAACGTGCTGCGGCAGGCCGGCGCCCAGGTGCTGGGCGTGGTGAGCATCTTCACCTACGGCATGGCAAAGGGCCTCACCCGTCTCGAGCAGGCCAATGTGAAGAACATTTCCCTGACCAACTTCGACATCATTGCCCAGGTGGCAGCAGAGGAAAATTATATCCGTCCCGAGGATGTTGCCCGGCTCCTGGCCTTCCGCAACAATCCCTCTGACGAGAGTTGGATTGGAGGTTAACCCATGAAAAGAAGTGTTATCAGTATCCTGGATTTGTCTGTGGAGGAGCTGGACGAGCTGATTGCTACCGCCAACGACATCATTGCAAATCCCGGCAAGTACAGCGAAAAGTGCCACGGCAAGACCCTGGCCACCCTGTTTTTCGAGCCTTCCACCCGGACCCGGCTCAGCTTTGAGGCCGCCATGTTCGAGCTGGGCGGCAATGTGCTGGGCTTCTCCGAAGCTGCCAGCAGCTCCGCTTCCAAGGGCGAAAGCGTGGCCGACACCGCAAAGACCGTGTCGTGCTATTCCAGCATCATCGCCATGCGCCACCCCAAGGAGGGCGCCCCGCTGGTGGCATCCATGAACGCCTCCGTGCCCGTCATCAATGCCGGTGACGGCGGCCACAACCACCCCACCCAGACCCTGGCGGACCTGCTCACCATCCAGCGGGAAAAGGGCCGTCTGAGCAACCTCACCGTGGGTCTGTGCGGCGACCTGAAGTTCGGCCGCACCGTCCACTCCCTGGTGGAGGCCATGAGCCGGTATGAGGGCGTGAAGTTCGTCTTTATCTCCCCGGAGGAGCTGAAGGTGCCCAGCTATGTGAAGCAGGGCCTGAAGGACAAGGGCATTGCCTATGAGCAGACCACCGATCTGGAGGCCGTCATGCCTCAGCTGGACATCCTGTATATGACCCGTGTGCAGAGAGAGCGCTTCTTCAACGAGGAAGATTATCTGCGCCTCAAGGACAGCTACATCCTGACCCCGGACAAGCTCCTGCCCGCCAAGAAGGATCTGGCCATTCTGCACCCCCTGCCCCGTGTGAACGAAATCGCCGTGGCCATCGACGACGATCCCAGAGCCTGCTATTTCCGTCAGGTCCTCAACGGCAAGTATATGCGCATGGCTCTGATCCTGAAGCTTCTGGAGGTAAAGTAACATGAATATTGATTCCATCAAGAACGGTATTGTCATTGACCACATCACCGCCGGAAAGGGCATGGAGCTGTACCGGCTTTTGAAGCTGGACCGTCTGGAATGCTCCGTTGCCATCATCCAGAACGCCACCAGCCACAAGATGGGCAAGAAGGACATCATCAAGATCGACTCCGAGATCCAGGTCAACATGGACATTCTGGGCTATGTGGACCCGGATGTTACGGTTTCCATCATCAAAGACGGTGTCACCGTGGAGAAAAAGCAGCTGTTTTTGCCTGCCCAGCTGACCAATGTGATCCGCTGCAAGAACCCCCGGTGCATCTCCTCCACCGAGCAGGAGCTGCCCCACATCTTCACCCTCACCGATCCCAAGAAGAGAGTCTACCGCTGCCTGTACTGCGAGACCAAGGCAAACTGAGTGTTCCCCTTCCAGGGCCTTTCCCAATCACGGGAAAGGCCCTGTTTTACGGGTGGGCGGAGGCGTTTTCTTTGGACTGGGCCAGCCGCCAGTCGGGACCTGTGCAGCTCACCGGCTGACACAGGGCGGTGAGGCGGTGATACAGACGGCTCTTTTCCGTGTTCTTCTCCCCCACCAGCGTTCTGGGGGACAGATTGGTGGTGACGATCATGGGGATCTTTCCCCGGATGCAGAAGTCCACCACCTCAAAAACAAAGCGGTCCATGGCCTCGGTGCTCCGCTGGGTCCCCAGATCGTCCAGCACCACCAGATCACAGCCGGAAAGCTGCTGAAAATAGGACTGATGCAGGCGGTCGGCTTCGATTTTCCGGTCCAGCTCCGATGCCATGGCCATGAATCTGCACCGCAGCCCCTGATTCAGCAGGGCATTGAGGATGCACAGGGCCGTGGTGGTCTTCCCCGTGCCGGGACTGCCGCACAGAAGCAGCCCCATGCCCCGCTCCCGGTTCTCGGGAAAGTCCTTCACATAGTCCAGGGCGGTTTGCAGCCATTGGGGCCTGCCCCGTAGGGAGTCAAAGGTGACGGCCCTGTTTTTCCGAAGGGACATCCCGGCGGGAAAGCAGCGCCGTTCGTTCCTGTCCACCCGCTCTTCCAGCTCCCTTTCTTCCTTCTCCCGCCGGGCCGCCTCCGTCCGGCAGCGGCACAGGCTGCCCACACAGCGGCGGTATTTGGGGTCTGCAAAGAATTCCACCACGGTCTCTCTGGGGGTGCGGCAGATGCCGCAGTAGATGAGGCCGTCATCCGGGCACACATAGTCCCCCGGTTTCATGCGGTTTCTTCTCTGGGGGGTCATTTCCGGCTTCTGATTCATGAGATCCCTTCCTCCGTTTCCTCAAATACGCCCTGCCAGCTGTAGTCCTCTTCCTCCCGGGCGGGGCTTTGTCTGCGCTCCTGCTTTTCCCAGTTGCGAAGCAGGGCCTTCCAGTCCCGCACCGTGTCTTTTCCCATGCACCAGCCTCTGGATTGATAATAGTCATAAAACCGCTGGGGATCTACGGGACTTCGTCTTTGTCTGCAATACGCCGTCACCTCTTCCATGGCAGGCGGCACACAGGGAGCGTCCGGCTCCGTCTGCCCTTGCCTATCCTCGTCTATCCTATCCTTACCTTGCCTTGCCTCGGGTGCGGATGGGTTGTCAGGCGGTGGCGATTTTGCCGCCCCGGGGCGGAGGGATTTCAGCAGATCATAATAGGGGCCCCGGTGATATCGGTCCTTCCTGATTTTGTTGTTCTGCTCCCAGTCCACAATGTGGCAGATCAGCAGCCTGCCATCCAGGATCTGCACCAGATTTTCCCTGACCAGCTCGTTTAATTCCCGCCGGGTGGAACGATAGGTCCTCATTACCATAATGGCATCCACACAGCCGTCATCGTCCGCCGCCATGCCCAGCTCATAATACAGGGCCCGGACCGACGGGGATTTCAGTGCCAGCCGGGAGCTGCACACCACCGATTTAGAAAACATTCTTCGTTCTGCCATAGAGTTCCTCCTCTTTTGTCAAACATTTGTTTTCTCATCATAGCACACCCCCCTTGCCCTGTCCACCCACTTTGCCCGGTGTCTTAAAAAATCTCTCATATGCCCAGAAATTATGTACCTGGTTGAGTACCATTTTTGTGCAAAATTGTTCAAATCAACCAGTTAGATATGAGGTATCCCACCTCAGCGAAAAAAATCCCCCGCCCTGCTGCTGCCGGCAAGGCGGGGGAGGAAGGATCTTTGTTCGGTTACAGGGGCGAGAATCGCTCCGGGCAGGCGGGGGAGATCTCCGGGATTGCGGTGTGGTTTTCTTCTCTCCATGACAGGGAGGAAGCCTCCTGTGCGCTCCGTTGTAAACGGGGGGACGGAACGCCGGAGCGCTGCGCCAGACGGTTCAATCGCACATGGGCGTCCACAGACACCCCACCGCTGCCCACCACCGCCGCCAGAGACAGGGCGGCACACACCACCAGGACCCTTCGTTCCTTCGTTTTCAGCGCTTTCCCGGCAAAAAAAGCAAACAGGCAGTGCATCCCCACCAGCAGCACCACCGGCACCAGAAATGCCGCCCACTGGGCATAGGGAGGCCATTCCCTCCAGACGAAGGCAGTGCCGCATTCGTCCGCGGCGATTCCCAATCGCACCATAATATGTCCTGCAAAAACGGCCGCCAATGCCAGCAGCCCCAGGGTCCCCCAGCGAAGCAAGCGGAAATGTTTCATGATGTCCCTCCTGTCTGACAGTGCGGGGATCTTATATCCCGGCTGTGTTTATCTTTTTACCATACTACCACGATATTCCACGATTGTCAAACAAAACTTCCCGGTCTTTCTCCTTCCCCTTCCAAAAAGTGCTTGCAAGTTGCGAAAATGTGTGTTAAAATGCAATCGATTACAAAAAAGCTGAGAACGGGCTGTCCTGTCATGCCCGGCGTGGTCAGAGAGAGCGGGATGGTGGGAGCCGCTTCACGCCTGTGCCAGGGCCTTCTCCCGGGAGCTGCCGCCTGAACTGTATCAGTAGGGCCGGCCGGTGGGCCTCCGTTACGGGTCAAAAGTGCGCCGTTTGGCGAATTGCGGGTGGTACCGCGGAAGCGTTTTGGTCTTTCGTCCCCTTTGTTGGGAGGAAGGGCCTTTTTCTTATGCATTTTACAAAAAGGAGAGACGAACATCCATGAAACAGCAGTTGGAACAAATCCGTCTGAACGGCCTGCGTGCCCTTGACGAGGCCCGGTCTCCGGCCGCCCTGGAGGAGCTTCGGGTGAAGCTCCTGGGCAAAAAGGGAGAGCTCACCGCCGTGTTGAAAACCATGGGCAAGCTCAGCCCCGAGGAGCGGCCCGTCATGGGCCAGCTGGCCAACACCGTCCGGGCCGATATCGAGCAGAAGCTGGAGCAGTGCAAGGCCCGGCTGGACGCCGCCGCCCTGGAGGCCAAACTGGCCGCCGAGGCCATCGACGTGACCATCCCCGGCAGCCCCGTGGTGCTGGGCCATCAGCACCCCATGAACCAGGTGCTTCAGGAAATCAAGGACATCTTTGTGGGTCTGGGCTATCAGGTGGTAGACGGCCCCGAGGTGGAGCTGGCCCGGTATAACTTCACCAAGCTGAACATCGAGGAGGGCCACCCCTCCCGGGACCGCAGCGATACCTTCTATTTTACGGATGACGACTCTCTTCTGCTGCGCACCCAGACCAGCCCCATGCAGATCCGGGCCATGGAGCACACCAAGCCCCCCATCTGCATCCTGGCCCCCGGCCGGGTGTACCGCAAGGACGAGGCCGACGCCACCCATTCGCCCATGTTCCATCAGATCGAGGGTCTGGTGGTGGACGAGGGCATCACCATGGGGGATCTGAAGGGCGCTCTGGTGAGCCTCATGAAGCGGATCTACGGAGAGGACGCCGTGATGCGCTTCCGTCCCCACCACTTCCCCTTCACCGAGCCCAGCTGCGAAATGGACATGCAGTGCCACAAGTGCCACGGCACCGGCCAGGTGGACGGCCAGGTCTGCTCCACCTGCCACGGCGAGGGCTGGATCGAGCTGCTGGGTGCCGGTATGGTGCATCCCAAGGTGCTGGAGGGCTGCGGCATCGATCCTTCCAGATACTCCGGCTTTGCCTTTGGCATGGGTCTGGAGCGTATGGCCATGGGCCGCATGCGCATCAATGACCTGCGCCTGATTTTCGACAATGATGTGCGGTTCCTGAACCAGTTCTAAGGAGGCAGCAAGATGAAACTCAACAGAAAATGGATCAACGAGGAATTTGTGGACCTGTCCCACATTTCCGATAAAGAATATGTAGAGACCATGACCGTCTTCGGCCAGAAGGTGGAGACCTACGAATCCATGAGCGCCCAGATCCGCAATGTGGTGGTGGGCAAGGTCCTGTCCATGGTGCCCCACCCCAATTCCGACCACATGTTTATCTGTCAGGTGGAGGTGGGAAAGGACGAGCCGGTGCAGATCGTCACCGGCGCCCAGAATGTCCATGAGGGGGATCTGGTCCCCGCCGCTTTGCATAATTCCTGGCTTCCCGGAGGCGTGCACATCACCAAGGGCAAGCTGCGCGGGGAAAAGTCCAACGGAATGCTCTGCTCCTTTGAGGAGCTGGGCCTCACCCAGAACGACCTGCCCGGTGTTTTTGCCGACGGCATCTGGATCCTGAACGGCGAGGACTGCAAGCCCGGCGACGACATCAACCTGGTCATAGGCAACGACGACACCGTGGTGGACTTCGAGATCACCAACAACCGGCCCGACTGCTATTCCATCCTGGGCCTGGCCAGAGAATCCGCCGCCGCCTTCCATCTGCCCATGCGCCACCACGAGCCTGTGGTGAAGGGCAGCGATGCCGGCTCCATCTTTGAAAAGCTGGATGTGGAGGTGCCCGCAGAGGAGCTGTGCCGCCGCTACACCGCCCGGATGGTGGCCAACGTGAAGGTAGGCCCCTCTCCCAAGTGGCTGCGCCGGCGCCTGCGTGCCAACGGCGTGCGGCCCATCAACAACATCGTGGACATCACCAACTATGTGATGCTGGAATACGGCCAGCCCATGCACGCCTTTGACTACCGGTATGTGTCCTCCGGCACCATTGTGGTCCGGCAGAGCGTGGAGGGCGAAGCCATCACCACCCTGGACGGCACCCTGCGGAACCTGACGCCCGGGATGCTGGTGATCGCAGACGGAGAAAAGCCCATCGGCCTGGCGGGCATCATGGGCGGCGAAAATTCCGAGATCACCGAAACCACCACCACCGTGGTCTTTGAGTCCGCCAACTTTGACGGCACCTCCATCCGGCAGACCGCCCTGCGTCTGGGCCTGCGCACGGAGGCCTCCGGCAAGTTTGAAAAGAATCTGGACCCCATGATGACCGTTCCCGCGGTGCAGCGGGCCTGTGAGCTGGTGGAGCTGTTGCAGTGCGGCGATGTGCTGGACGGCACCATCGATGTGCTCAACTATGTTCCCCAGGAAAAGACCCTGCCGCTGGATGTGGAGGCCATCAACAAGCTTTTGGGCACCTGCATTTCCAGGGAGGACATGGTGAACTATCTGAACCTGCTGGAGATCCCCGTGCAGGGCGACACCATCTATGTCCCCTCCTGGCGTCCCGACCTCAACCTCATGGCGGACATTGCCGAGGAGGTGGGCCGTTCCTTCGGCTATAACGAGATCCCCACCACGGAGTTCAAGACCTCCACCCAGGGCGGCTATCCCCCCCGGATGCTTCTGGAGTCCCGGGCAGGCCAGCTGTGCCGCTCTCTGGGCTACAGCGAGATCATCACCTATTCCTTTGTGTCCCCTGCCGTCTTTGACCAGATTCGTCTGCCCGAAGACAGCGTGCTTCGCCGCACACTGAAGATCCAGAATCCTCTGGGCGAGGACACCTCCATTATGCGCACCGTGGCCCTGCCCTCCATGCTGGACATCCTCTCCCGGAACAATGCCTATCACAACAAGTCCGCAAAGCTCTATGAGCTGGCCAAGATCTACCTGCCCCAGGAGGGCGAGGACCTTCCCCGGGAGCCTAAGATGCTGGTCCTGGGCACCTACGGGGCCGGAGAGACCTTCTTCACCCTGAAGGGGGAGCTGGAAGCCATTTTTGCAGGTCTTCGGGTGAAAAAGGCCGTCTACACCGCCGTGACCGACCACCCCACCTTCCACCCCGGCCGCTGCGCCAAGGTCAGCGTAGAGGGGGTGGACCTGGGCTATCTGGGCCAGCTCCATCCTCTGGTCGCCCGGAACTACGGGCTGGATATGGAGGTCTACTGCTGCGAGCTGAACTTCAGCGCCCTGTTTGACCTGCGTCAGGATGCACCCACCTATGTGCCCCTGCCCAAGTACCCTGCCGTTACCAGAGACCTGGCCCTCATCTGCGACGAGGCCGTTACCGTGGCCCGGATGGAGCAGGTCATGACCGAAGCCGGAGGAAAGCTCCTGCGTGAGGTCCGCCTCTTTGACATCTACCGGGGCAAGGGCGTGGCAGAGGGAAAGAAGAGCCTTGCCTTCTCCCTGACCCTTCGGGCCGATGAGCGGACCCTAACCGACGCCGACTCCGAGGCCGTGGTCAAAAAGGTCCTGGAGGCCCTGGAATCCCGGCTGGGAGCCACCCTGCGGTAAAATATAAAGATTTCATGAATTTTTTCAGGAATGCTTTACTTTGCTTTGATTTTGTAGTATGATATTGTCTGTCTTATGATAAAATAGACAGATAGAGGAGGGGTCCTTTGTGGATCACAGCACCATTAAGTTCACCGTTCCCAGTGACGACAGCAGCAATATGCGCCGGATCCTCCGTGCCGTATTTGATGCCCTCAGCGAAAAAGGTTACAATCCCATCAACCAGATCGTGGGCTACCTCCTGTCCGAGGACCCCACATACATCACAAATTACAATGGTGCCCGGGCCATGATTTGTAAGCTGGATCGGGACGAGCTTCTTCAGGAGCTTGTAAAATATTACCTTTTCGGTCAGAAATAACTCGCACACTGGGGTTGCTGCCTTTGCCGCAACCCCAGTTTTCTGCCTATGGCACCCGTTTTTGCATACCATCCCTCCGTCTTACCCCACCACAACATCCACTTTTTCCCATACAACGGACCTTTTTGCAGCAAATACCGTAACTTTCAGGAAAAAAGCGCCCTCAAAGACTTGACAAATTTGTTACGGCGTGTTACAATTTGGTTACATTTTCGTCAGGGAGGTTTCAAATGTCTGAGCAAACTGCAGGCCTCACCTATAAGGGTCGCCCCCTTATGCGGAAAGGCAATATGATTTATTACGGCTCTATGGCCGATTCCCACATCGTCATGCTCCAGGTTCTGGAGACCAAAAAGGTCCATGACCTGGATGTGGCGTCCCGTGTCTCCGTTCAGCTCCTGCTGAATGACCCGGAGGCAAAATCCCGGGACCGTGTCGTGAAAAAGACGGAAAAAGACGGCCTGTACGCAGCAATGGATGTTGGCTGCGTCTGGCTGGAGCGCACCATCGTAAAGTAAATATCGTAAGACGGAGGGTAATGTATGAACAGCAAAAAACGATTTCTAAGCTTGGTTTTGGTTCTTTCAGGTCTTGTCAGTACCCTGGTTCTCACCACCAACGCATCTGACTCTGTAAAGGACGCCATCGGCATCGTTGACGCTTCCGCTCTGCGGCTGCGCGCCGAGCCCAGCACCAGCAGCGAAATCAAGGATCTTTCCTATCGCGGCGACTATGTGGTCGTCCTCGATCAGGAGGGCGACTGGTACAAGGTCATCTACAACACCACCGAGGGCTACATGCACGGCGACTACCTCACCGTGAAGGAGCGCGAGAATGTAGAGCTTGGGTACGGCAGAACCAACACCGCTCTGGTGAACATGAGAAGCGAGCCCGGTACTTCCGGCTCTCTGGTGGCCCAGATCTCCGGCGGCGAGGAGGCCTACATCATCGGCTTCAACTGCGGCTGGTACAAGGTTCTCTATCACGATCAGGTGGGTTATATCCGCTCTGATCTGCTGGATCTCACCGAGGTTCCCTATGCCAACTCCGGTTCCAGCGAAAGCCCCAAGTATTTCATCAACGGCGACCCCATCAGCAGCATCCCCAGCGCTTCCGACACCGATGACTCTCAGCAGGAGGATTCCTACTACGAAGATTCCGACGATTCCTACTACGAAGATTCCGAGGATTCTTACTATGAAGATTCCGAGGACGAGGAGGATTCCTACTATGAGGACTCCGATTCTTCCGACGACGAGTACATCGACAACACCAGCAGCGCAGGCGATTCCATCGTAGCGGAGGCCATGAGATATTTGGGCGTTCCCTATGTCTGGGGCGGCTCTTCTCCTTCCGGGTTTGACTGCTCCGGCTATGTCCAGTATGTCATGCGGGCCTGCGGCTACTCCATCAACCGTACCGCTTCCGCTCAGCTGGAAGACGGCTACGCCGTGAGCTATTCCAACCTGCTGCCCGGCGATCTGGTGTTCTTCCACAGTACATATGACACCGACGCTCCCGCTACCCATGTTGGTATCTACATCGGAGACGATCAGTTCATCCACGCCGGCGGCGACTATGTCCAGGTCAGCAACCTGAGCTCCGGCTATTATTCCGACCACTACCTCTGCGCCCGCCGCATTGGATAAGTGCTTCGTAAACATCCGCCGATGATTCGGTGGTGTGAAAACAGCAGCCACAATTTCGTGGCTGCTGTTTTTGTATTCCGAAGGCAGGCTTTTCCGGCTGAATGTTTGGAACGCTTGTCTTGAACGGTACGATGCTGTGTGATAGAATCTAATTGACTAATCGGACGCAAGGAGGAGGTATGTATGGCTGCTTTCAATCAGGAAGCTGAAACAATCATGACGCAGCGGTTTGGAAAAGATACGGTGATTGCATTGGCAACAACAGAAAACGGTGTCCCTTCTGTGCGTTATGTAAATGGATATTACGAAAATGGTTCCTTTTATGTGATTACCCATATGCGCTCCTATAAAATGAAGCAAATCGAAAAAAATCCCGCTGTGGCAATCGCCGGTGAATGGTTTACCGCACACGGAACGGGCATCAATCTGGGGTACTTTGGCAGCCCAGGAAACCGCGCCATGGCAGATAAGCTGAAGCAGGTATTCGGGGAATGGATTTATAACGGTCATACCGATTTGAATGACGAAAACACTGTGATTCTGTGTGTGAAGCTTACGGACGGATTATTGTTTTCTCACGGCACACAATATACCTTCTGATGGGACTCGCCTGGCCGCCGAAAATTTGTTGCTATGTCCTACAAATTATACATGAAATTCATGCATATTTTTGTTGAAATTTCGTTTCATATCCGCTACAATAAGGGGCAGAGAACGATTGCGTAGGAGGGTATATCCAATGGATCCAACCAGTACACCTGTATCCACCGGCACGGAAACGACCCGTGAAAAAAAAGCCGTCAGCCTGGAGGCTTTTGTTTTCTTGGGGGTGTTTCTTCTGTTTTTTGCCCTGATCGGGCGAAAAATGGGTGTGATCAACATGCTCAACACCATGATGTCCACATCCTTTGACCTGCTGATCAATACCGTATTCTACATCATGAGCATTGCCGTCCTGGCCGGTGCCATCGGCACCCTGCTGACGGAATTCGGCGTGGTTGCGCTCATCAACAAGATCCTTTCCCCCATTATGGGCGTGGTCTTCGGCCTGCCCGGTGCCGCCTCCGTGGGCATTGTCACCACCTATCTGTCTGATAACCCCGCAATCCTGACTCTGGCGGATGACCACAGCTTCCGCCGCTACTTCAAGCGCTATCAGCTCCCTGCCCTCACCAACCTGGGCACCGCCTACGGCATGGGCGCCGTGATCTCCGCCTCCATTCTGGGCATGAATCTGGCCGGCGGCTCCGGCTTCGGCACCGCCGTTCTGGTGGGCAACCTGGGTGCGTTTCTGGGCAGTATCGTCAGTACCCGGCTCATGCTCCGCTTTACGAAAAAAGTCTATGGCACCGAGGCCTGGTGCGACAGCGACGGCAGCGGCAAGCACGCAGACGACAACACCCGTACCGTCCGCAACGGCGGCATCGGCTCCCGGTTTCTGTCCGCCCTCATTGACGGCGGCACCGCCGGTGTCAAGATGGGCCTGGACATCATCCCCGGCGTGCTCATTATCTGCACCATCGTGAACCTGCTGACCCAGGGCCCCGGGGCAGGCGGTGTCTATACCGGCGCTGCCTATGAGGGCGTGGCGCTGCTCCCCTGGATCGGGGAAAAGCTGTCGTTTCTCCTCACTCCCCTGTTCGGCTTCTCCTCTTCCCAGTGCATCGCCGTCCCCATCACGGCCCTTGGCTCCGGCGGCGCAGCCGTGGGCATGGTCCCCGGGCTTCTGGCCGGCGGGCTGGCCACCGCCCAGGATGTGGCGGTGTTCACCTCCATGGCCATGTGCTGGAGCGGCTACCTGTCCACCCATGTGGCCATGATGGCCAGCCTCAAGTGCAGCTACCTCACCGGTAAGGCCATTGTCTGCCATACCATCGGCGGCCTCTTTGCCGGCATCAGCGCCCACTGGATTTTCTATTTCATTTCTCTATTATAAAGATCGTAAGCCTTCAGCCTGCCTCCGCCGTGAGGCAGGCTGTTTTTTAAGGGCCGGGACCGTGCCGCCTACGGTCATGAAAAAGAGACAAAAAGAGGGATTTTATGGCCGGTTTTGGGAAAAGGACCTGGATTTCCCCCGATTTTCCCAGCCGTGGGGCAAGGCCCCCCGGGGCTTGACAAACCGTGCGGCACATGTTACCATGCATTTGCAGTGACCCTGTATCCCCAGGATGCCCCGGCATCCGGTGCAGGGTTGAACAAGGAAACGGGGACCATACCCCGCCGGAGACGCATGGCTGCTTCTCCGGGATTACCGTCGCTGTGCGCATCTGAAAGATCCGTTTGTCGGCGAAAGCCGGTCATTGGGAAACCGAGAAGGCAAAACGGATGTTGTACCGGGCGCAAACCGGGCCCCGGATAGGATGCAAGTCAGAAGGCCTACTGCAAACATTGTATCGACCTGAATCGGTTATGGAGATACCATTGGGATCTCCATGACCGTTTCTTTTTTTGGCCCTATGGGTTTGCAGGCGGCCCTGTTTTGATTGGAAAGAAGGTAGGACCCATATGATGAAGCTGGTTTTTGTAACCGTATCCGCTCCTGCGCTCAAGTATCTTCCCCAGGCGGTCCGGCGGGTGAATCAGATGTCCCCCCAGGCCATGGCCCTTCGGGTCTATTATGCCGTCAACGAGTTTTCCAAAGAAACCCGGGACAAGCTTCTGGAGGACATCGAAGCGGCGGACGCCACCTTTCTGGATCTCATGGGGGCGCCTCCCGTGAATGTGGAAGCCGTAAACCGGGGCTGCGCCATGACCCGGGGCCATGTGATCCCATACGGCGCCTCTCCCAGAGAATCCATGCGTCTGGGGGCCTTCACCGCCCGGACCATGGGCATGGACCCCGCCGAGGGGACCCGGGACCGGCAGGACCGCCCCACCCCCTCCCCGGAGGCCATGGAAAAAATGCAGACCATGGCCAAGGCCGTGGGCAAGGTCCTTCCCGGGAAAATGCGGGATATGAGAAATTATGCCCTGCTGTGCAGTTATTTTCAAAACGCCACCCAGGAAAACTACGACCAGATGCTGCTCTTGCTGGGAGCGGAGTACGGAAAGATCAGGGGCCTTCCCAAGGCCAAGCCTCCGGTGGAGCCTGCTCCCTGCGCCGTGTACGATCCGGAGACCGGAACCCCCTATGAGGATATGGCAGCCTTTCAGAAGGCAATGGGCTATGGCAATGAAAAGCCCAATGTGGCCCTGCACTTCACGGCCTATGCCTATCCCACGGACACTTTTCCTTGTGTCAGGGCCATTGCAGAGCAGCTCTCCTCCTTTTGCAATGTGTATCCCATCGGTACCAGCGGATTTCACCACCAGTTCAAGAAGGATCTGCGCCGCTTTTTGCTGACCCCCCAGGTGCCCGTCTCTCTGTATCTGGACTGCACCCCCTTTCGGATCTCCGCAGGTCCTATGGGCGGCAGCGCAGACGAGGGCGTGGAGATGCTGAAGCAGGTGGATGCGCCCTATCTGCACCCCATGTTTCTCACCCGCCGCACACAGGAGGACTGGGCCCGTTCCGCCGCCGGATGCTCTGCCAATGAAGTGCTGATTTCCATGATGCTGCCGGAAATGGACGGGGCCACGGAGATCATCCCGGTGGCCGCCATGGAAGAGCGCTCCGCTGCGCAGGAGGAGCCCAAGGGCTATGAGCTACGCATGATCCCGGAGCGGCTGGACCATGTGGCCCAGCGGGTCCGGCGGCATCTGCATCTGCGGCAGCTGGACAATTCGCAAAAGCGTGTGGCCATTTTGTGCTATAACTATCCCCCCGGCGAGGCCAACCTGTTCGGCGGGGCCTTTCTGGATACCTTTGCCTCGGTTGCCGCCATTCTCGCCCGGCTGAAGCAGGAGGGGTATGAAACCAATGCCCTGACCGCCCGGGACCTGCGGGAGATTTTCACCATGGGAAAAGCGGTGAACTCCGGACTCTATGACACGAATTGGGACGGGATGATCCGCTGGAACCGCAGGCAGTACCGGGACGATCCCGAGATTTGCGCCGCCTGGGGCAGCGCTCCCGGGGAAATCATGACGCAAGGCAGCGACTTTCTGATTCCGGGCACCATACAGGGAAATATTTTCATCGGCCTGCAGCCGGCCCGGAGCGGCCGGGCCGACACCGCTGCCGTCTATCACGACAAGACCCTTCCGCCCCACCACCAATACGCCGCCTTTTATCAGTGGCTACAGGAGGAATTCCGTGCGGATGTGATCGTTCATGTGGGGACTCACGGGACCCTGGAATTTCTGAAGGGGAAGGAATACGGCATGAGCGGTTCCTGCTGGCCTGACCGGCTCATCGGACAGCTCCCCCACCTGTACCTGTATGACTGCGGCAATCCCGCCGAGGCGATGATCGCAAAGCGGCGGTCCCATGCCAATCTCATCAGCTATCAGCCCCCGGTGTTCGTGCCCGGCGGCCTTTACGGAGACTGGCTGGAGCTGTCCACCCGGCTGGACACCTATCATCACCTTGAGGCCGTATCTCCCGGCAGCGCCGAGGATGCCAAGCAGCTGGTTCTGGAGCAGGCGGCCCTTCTTTCCCTGCCCCAGGACCTGGAGGAGATCGAGAGCGAGCTGTACCGCATGAGCCGCAGCCTGATTCCCAAGGGCCTGCATATTTTCGGAGAATCCTACACGGAAGAAGAGCTGGACCAGTATGCCATGGGGATCGCCACCCTTCGCTGCGGCGGGAAGGACCCGGACGACAATACACTGGCCCAGGCCCGAAAGGACGCGGCTCCGGCCGGGCACTGCCACGAAATGGAGGGCCTTCTGGCGGCCCTGGACGAGCGGTATCATCCCCCCCGACTGGCAGGAGACATATTCCGCAGCCCGGAGATCCTGCCCTCCGGCTATAATCTGTATCAGTTTGATTCCCGGCTGGTGCCCAGCGAAGCGGCCGTGCGCAGAGGTTCCCGAATCGCCGGGCAGACCCTGCGGGCCTATTATGAGGAGCATCACTGCTATCCCCAATCCGTTGCGGTGATCGCCTGGGGGCTGGAGACCTCCCGCACCCAGGGGGAGTCCATTGGGGAGATCCTTGCCTACCTGGGGGTCCGGCCTGCCCGGGGCAGTTCCCTGTGGGACCACAAATACGAGCTGATCCCGCTCCGGGAGCTGGGGCGGCCCAGAGTGGATGTGACGGTAAATATCTGCGGCTTCTTCCGGGATATGTTCTATCCGCTCATCGAGCAGCTGGACGATGTGCTGCACATGCTGTTTGCTGCCCCGGAGTCTGAGGAGCAGAATTATTTCCGTGCCCACGCCAGGAGGCGATACCAGCGCCTGATGGAGGAGGGGTATTCCCCGGAGGAGGCCGAAGAATTGGCCGTGGCCCGGATTTTCGGCCCCAAAGAAGGAGAATACGGCACGGGCCTTACGGAGCTTCTCCAGCAAAAAGCCTGGCAGCAGGAGCAGGAGCTGGGGGCCAACTATACCGATTCTCTCCACTATCTCTACAGCCGCCATTCCTCCGGCCGCAAGGCAAAGCGCCTGTATCAGGAGAATCTGGGCTGTGTGGATCTTATCAGTCAGCTGCGGGCAAGCACGGAATACGAAATCACCGATCTTGACCACTATTATGAATTCTTCGGCGGCCTTGCAAAATCCGTGGAGATGGTGCGGGGGAAAAAATCCGCCATGTATATTACGGATGTGACCGGGGGACAGGTCCACACCGAGACCGTGGACCGGTCCATTGCCAGAGGCCTTCGCACCCGTGTTCTGAATCCCAAGTGGATCGACGGGATGCTGGCGCATCCCTATCACGGCGGAGAGCAAATTGCCCGGCGCTTTGAAAATGTCCAGGGCCTTGCCGCCACCACAGGCGCCGTGGCACCCCACTTCTATGATGATTTGGAAGCCTGCTATGTAAAGGACGAGGCACGCAAGAGGCAAATGGCGGAAAACAACCCCCATGCCTATCTGAAGATTTTAGAGCAGATGCTGGAATATCACAGCCGCGGGTACTGGGACGCGTCCCAAGAGCAGCTGGACCGGATCCAATCGGCCTATCTGGATCTGGAGCAGCAGCTGGAAACCATGCAGCCCCAAGGGCAAATCCAATGATACGGAGGACACTATGCAGGAACATACTTTGCACATCCCATCCACCGGCCGGCCCCCGGTCTATCCTTTCTGCGCCATTGTGGGGCAGGAGGAAATGAAGCGGGCCTTGCTTCTCAATCTCATCCATCCCGGCATTGGGGGCGTCCTGATCCGAGGTGAAAAAGGCACCGCAAAATCCACCGCCGTGCGCAGTCTGGCCCAGATCATGGGCACCAGGAAAGAAGTGAAACACTGCCGTTTTTCCTGTGACCCGGAGGACCCCACCTTCTGGTGTGACCAGTGCAGGCAGGCAGCGGAGCATCCTGCGGTGATGGGTCGGATGCGTGTGGTCAACCTTCCGGTCAGCGCCACGGAGGACCGGGTGGTGGGTACCCTGGACATGGAATACGCCCTGACCCACGGGCAGAAAAAATTCGAGCCGGGCATTCTGGCAGAGGCCAACCGAAACATTCTGTATGTGGACGAGGTGAATCTTCTGGACGACCACATTGTGGATGTGCTCCTGGATGCCGCCGCCATGGGGGTCAATTCCATTGAGCGGGAGGGGGTCAGCTACTGCCATCCCTCCCGGTTTATCCTGATCGGGACCATGAACCCCGAGGAAGGAGACCTTCGGCCCCAGCTTCTGGACCGATTCGGCCTGATGGTGGAGGTCAAGGCAGAAGCAGAGGTGGACCGGCGGATGGAGGTGGTCCGCCGACGGCTGGCCTATGAGAACGATCCCGCAGGCTTCGCCGCTGCCTATCGCCTTCCCCAGCAGCAGCTTCGGCAGCAGATCGAAGACGCCCAAAGACTTCTGCCCCATGTCACCTGGTCGGACCGCTGTCTGGAGCTGATTGCAACCCTCTCCATTCATCTGGGGGTCGAGGGCCATCGGGCGGACATCACCCTGCTCAAAACCGCCATGACAAATGCCGCATTGGAAGGACGGACCGCCGTGACCAAGCAGGACCTGCTCCTTGCGGCACGCCTGGCACTGCCCCATCGGATGCGGCGGCAGCCCTTTGAGGAAGAATCTCTGGATCTGGACTGGGTCCGGCAGACGGTGGAAGACTATGGGCAGATTTGACCGCTGCTTTCCCTTTGCCGCCGTTGCCGGACAGGCGCAAGTAAAAGAGGCGCTGCTGCTGTGCGCCGTCCATCCCAGCATTGGCGGGGTCCTGATCTCCGGCGAAAAAGGCACCGCAAAATCCACCCTGGTCCGGGGCCTCACTTCCCTGCTGGACCGGTCCTGCCTGGTGGAATTGCCCCTGAATGTCACGGAAGACCGTCTGGTGGGCTCCATCGACCCGGAAGCCACCCTCCGAACAGGCTCCCCCCAGTTCAGCCCCGGGATCCTGTGGCAGGCAAACGGCGGGATTTTATATGCAGATGAGGTGAATCTTCTTCCTGAGCGGATCGTGAATATTTTGCTGGAGGTCAGTGAATCCGGGGTGAATCATGTGCAGCGGGAAGGCATCTGCGTTTCGCATCCCTGCTCATTTGTACTGATCGGCTCCATGAATCCGGAGGAAGGCCCGCTGCGTCCCGCCTTTTTGGACCGATTCGGCCTGTATGTGGAGGCCCAGGGAGAACGCCGCGGGGAGGTCCGCTGTGAGATCATCCGCCGCCGCATGGAATACGAGGGGGACCCGTCCGCCTTCTGCGCCCGCTGGGGCAGGGAGACGGAGGCACTGTCTGCAAAAGTGGAGGCAGCCCGGGCCCTTCTGAAGCAGGTCTGCCTGCCGGAATCCTGCATCCGCAGCGCCGCCCGGCTGTCAGCCTGCGGACTTTGCCACGGCCACCGGGCAGAGCTGACCCTGTGCCGAACCGGCATGGCACTGGCGGCCTGGAAGGGCAGAACCCAAGTCACCATGGAAGATATGCGGCAGGCCGCTGCGCTGGCCCTTCCCCACCGCCTGCACGAACCATTGCAGCTGCCCGAAGACCCCCAGGAGCCGGAAGCTTCTTCCGATTCCCAATCCCCTTGGGAAGAAGCGCCGCAGGAAGCACCTGAAGGGCCTGCCGGGAAAGCCGGTGACCACCGGACAGGGAATGCCCCGGCGCTTTCTTCCGATTCGGAGGAAGCCCCCCAGGAGATCCGGCCCCTGACGGACCCGGTGACGCTGAACATCATGGAGCGCAAAAACCTGACCGCATTGGGCGGCGGAAAACGGCTGAAGGTCCGCAACAGCACGGCAAAGGGCCGGTATGTACGCTATGGCTTTCCCGGGCAGACCCCCGGGGACATTGCGGTGGATGCCACCTTGCGTGCGGCGGTGCTGCGGGAAAGCACCGCTTGTCCATCCTCCGCTGGGCCGGCCCAGAGCCTGCGCATCCAGGTGAAAAAAGAGGATTTTCGGGAAAAAATCCGGGAGCAGCGCACCGGGGCCATGATCCTCTTCGTGGTGGATGCCAGCGGCTCCATGGGGGCCAGAAAGCGAATGGGCGCGGTCAAGGGAGCGGTGCTGGCCATGCTGAACGACGCTTATCAGAAGCGGGACACCGTAGGAATGATTGCCTTCCGGGGCAGCGAGGCCCAGGTGCTTCTGCCCTTCACCCGCAGCGTGGATCTGGCGCAGAAATGTCTGAAGACCCTGTCCACCGGCGGCACCACCCCTCTGGCCCAGGGTCTGCGAAAGGCAGGAAGCCTTCTCAAGGCCAATCTTGCAAAGGACAAACATGCCGCCCAGCTGATGGTCCTGGTCTCCGACGGCCGTGCCAATTATGCCCGGACAGACCACCCCTTTGAAGAGGCCCTGGAGGTGGCCCGGGAGCTGTCTGCCCTGCCCATCGGGTCTCTGGTACTGGATACGGAGCAGGGCTTTGCCAGATTTGGCATGGCAAAAAAAATTGCAGATTCCCTGCACGGGCAATATTGCCCGCTGGACCACATTTCACAGCAGGAAATCACCGCCCGGATCGGAAGCTATCTGGGATGATCGAGCCGGTGTCCCGGCCTTATGAATGCGCAGCCCAAAGCCCGTACCCGCTTTTCCTGCAAAAAAACGCCTCACTACCGCAGCGGTGGTGAGGTGTTTCTTTGCTCTGTTGGATTTATGGCGGGCCAGAGCCCCTACTTTAGGAGCTTTCTTATGGCGCTCCTTTCCGTATAGCGGCTCCACAGCCGCAGAAGCGCATCACACAGCGCCGCCTGTACCAGCGTAACCCCCAGCAGAAACAGAAGCACCGTGATCTCATCCGGGACATTTCCGGGGGCGATCCTGGCGATCTGCGCTCTCATAACCCGGTGATACAACATGGTGACGCTTCCAATGGATGCAGCCGAGCCAAGCACCGTGGCCAGGAGAAACGGCACACGGTAGGCGTTTCGTGCTCTTTTGGAATCGGTGCCCAACAGCTTACGCAAGGCGAATTCCTTCTTATACGAAGTCCCCAGCAGCAGGGTGTACATGGTGCAGCAAACCAGGAAGGTGCTCACGGCGGCAAGCAGCATACCCACTCTGCGCTCTTCCATATTCTTGTAAATCGTCTGTACCGACAGCCATTTGGAGTTATTCAGCCGCACGGTATAGCCCAGTTTTCCCAATTTTGGGGCTGTGAGGTCCAGAAAGCTGTCATAGTCCTCCCCCGGCACCTGGAAAGACAGGGTGTAGGGCCGGGCCTCTTCCACCGCCAGGGGGGCATCCTTTGCCGACGGAATAAAGATCCCGTTATAGGAATATTGGAAGGGGTCTGCAATGTGGTTGTAGTTTGTAAAGCTGTAGCTTCCAATGATTTCATATTCCTCTGCGTCCCCATAGGGCATCGTAAGCGTACGCCCCAAAGTGGGATACCCGGACAGATAGTTCCCGGTTTCATAGCACCCCTCCGCCAGGCGCAGAGAGATCGTGTCTCCCACCTGAAGACTGTATTTCTGTGCCAGCTCGTTATTGATGACACAGACCCTTTTCCCGGCGTCCTCCGGCGTAATCCCCCGGCCTGCTGTGTAAAACATTTCATCCTTCGCAACAGGAAGAAGCAACTTCATATCGGAAACCATATGGACGGTGAAAACATGGTCTAAAATCTCTGCATCCTTTATAAAAGGTTCAAATCCCTGATCCCGAATCGTTTTTTGCACCTCTTCCACGGTTGCATCCGGTTTCAATTTTGTAAACGCCTTAGAGGACAGTTCCTGATTGAAAACGGCAAGCTCTTCTTTATACGAAACCGATGTACCGCATTCATGAAGGACACCCACGGCATACAGGGTAAAGCCAGTTTCATAGGTGCGGTTCATTTTTCCAACAATCAAGAGGCGGTTTCCCTTCTCAAACACCATTTTTTCCTCCGGCGGCATTGTGTAACTCACAATGATGCGGTCAGTGCCCCCCTCCTTCCAATCTGCGTGGGCACTATAAATCACAGGGTTTTTCAGGATCACATCTCCATAGATATTATCGCTATGGAACTCCCGGCTGTCAGACTCTACGGTCCCTTCCAGGATCACCAGATGCCCTGCGTCCCAGCCATAGAATACACTGCTGATATTGCGCAGCTCCGGGGCATAGGCAGACCGGGTCGAACGAATATCCAGACGGCTCACATCATCCGACTGTGAGAGGATCTCCACCGCTTCCTTTTGAATCGGAAGCAACGCCCCCTTATCCCTGCCGGAACCATCTTCCAGCGTCTCTTTTCCAATTAGAGTTCCAGTACAGGCATAATACTCTTTCACATACGCCAAATTTCGCATATCCGTCCAGTATTGCAGAGCAAAGAACAGGGATGCCGCTGCTAAAACGCCCCAGAATAGAATCAGAGCCAGCAGCTTCATAGGCTGCCGCTTTAAAATTTTAAACTCCATACTGCTCCTCCCATCACTTGCCTATCATCACTCCTGCTTAGAGGACTGATACAGGGAAATCAAGCCCTTCCTGCAAAGAACCGCCAGCAGAACTCCGCCGGAAATCCCGGAAATAACCACACTGAAAATCAGATGTTCCAGCATAACCCGGCTGCCGTCCAACAGAACTGCCAATAATACAGCAGGAAGCGTCAGCAGAATCAGCAGCAGGCACACCGCCCCAAAGGTTTCCAGCATTACTCGAAGTCCGCTCTCTCCCCGCATACGCCGGATCAAAATTTCCTGCCGCTCCTGGGCCAGAAGCAGCAGGGTCAGCAGCGCAGACAGACCCACAAAGGCCAGCCGAATGGGAATCGACAGCCAGCGCTGCAACTCCAGCTTGTTTTCCAGAGGGCGAATGGATTCTTCCAGTTCTCTGGTGCCGGAATGCAACGTATAGTCTCCCATGGCACCGATCTGTTCTTCCAGAGAGGCTTCCAATTCTTTAAAATTCTTATTGTAAGCAGAATCAATGGTGAAATAGAATTTGCTGTATTTGTACCAGAGCCGTCTGGTATCATCATTGAAAATCAGCCGCTGTTGGTCCTTTTCGTAAATGCAGGATTCCGGCACCACAAAGGCCTCCACCGTGCCCCCTTCATTGCTGTAGGTTCCCACAACTGTCAGTTCCTGCACAGGGGCTCCCTCAATATAGGTGCCTCGCTCTCCACCGCCGGTGAGCAAAACGGTATCTCCTATTTTGTATCCCTTTTTCTCTGCAAATTTGTCCATAAGAAGGCAGACTGCCTTCTCTTCACAAAAGTTCTCCACCGTATGGCCCTCTGCCATGGTGGGCGTAATGCTCATCTTCTGGCAGAAGCCCTTCAAATCATTGGTGCCGTAAATCACATACGGCTCTGCGTCTGCCTTTTCTCCATAGAGATACCCGGGAGAGAACAGGGCACTGAGGCAGGATGTCACTTCTTCCCGTCTGGAAATCTCCTGTGCGGAAAAGGGCGAAAGCTCCAGACCTGTCACCGATACGGAATTGGGAATGATCTGGCACTCAATGGTGGCATTGTCATACATCTGGTCGATCGCCTGTAGATTCTTCCGGATGTTGTTTTCATTGACCGCCATAAAGAGGACAGCGGCCAGGAACCCCGCCAGAATCAGCAGGGGAATCAGAGGCTTTCGCCACATTCGCTTCAAAAACATCATGGCAAGTCCCTCACAGAATCCGAAGATTTCCGTGGCTGAGGACATACTGGGTTTGTGCCAGCTCTGCCACCATACGGTCATGGGTCACTACAATAATGGTCTTGTTTTCCTCCCGGGCCAGACTGGTGAGAATGTTCATCACATCCACCGTATTGTCCTCGTCCAGGTTTCCGGTAGGTTCATCGGCCGCAATCAGTGGGGTGTGACTGGCCAGACAGCGGGCAATGGCCACACGCTGCTGCTCACCGCCGGAGAGATTGCCGGGCAGTCGGTTGTACAGTTCCTCTCCCAGACGGACGGAATTCAGATGTCGTTTGGCTTCCTCCCGGGCCTCTTCCCTGCTCTTTCCTTCCAAAAGCAGAGGGTAGCACACATTTTCCATTGCGGTGCGGTTCGGAAACAGCAGGTAGGACTGCGCAATCAGACTGACGATCTTACGGCGGTATTGCGTCAGGTCGCCATGCCCGATGGGGCTGCCGTTCCAGAGAAGCTCCCCTTCTGTGGGCCGATCCATGCCCGCAATGAGATACAGAAGGGTGCTCTTGCCTGCACCGGAGTATCCCCGAATCGAGCTGACTGTGCCAGGCGCAAAGGAGGCGCACAGATCGGACAGAACCGGCTTCTTCGCCTTTGGATATGCAAAACCAACATTTCTTAATTCCAGGCCATTCATTTTGTTTCCCTCCTACAAAGATGTGCAAGTTTCAGAATAAAAACTGCTTTTTCTGCGCAGCGTCCCAATTCACGGCATTGGATCAGAAAGCGTAAGGCCGCAAGACCCATTGATTATTTTCACAAAATATTATTATTTTTGTCTTGTTTTTTTGTAATATTATCACACACAAAACAAATAGTCAATCCTATCTACAAAAATATAACGGGATCATCAGAACCTATAAAAATAATCATATAGAAAAACAAAATCCACTAATCGCCCACAGGCAGCTACAGATTCCCTGATCCGATCATGAAGTGCCGTTGCGTCTGTCGCCGTTGGCAGGATACATGATTTTTCCTCCCTGGGCCATACTAAAGAGGCATGAAAGGAGGAATTTCATGGCAAAGTACAATCAGGGCAGGCAAAGCATTCTCTTTCCCAATGCCCCCACCATTACCGCCTGGGCCAGTGTGGCGGGGAAAAAGGAGTCGGAAGGCCCGCTGGGCGCCTACTTTGACCGGACCTCCCAGGATACCTATTGGGGAGAGAAGAGCTGGGAAAAGGCCGAATGTCACATGCAGAAAACCGCCCTGTCTCTGCTTCTTCACAAGGCAGGAAAATCCATGGAGGATCTGGATCTGGTGTGCTCCGGGGACCTTCTCAACCAGTGCATTTCCTCCAGCTTTGCCCTGCGGAATCTGAATATTCCCGCTCTGGGGCTGTATGGGGCCTGTTCTACCATGGCAGAGTCCCTTCTGGTGGCCTCCATGGCGGTCTCCGGCGGCTTTGCCGACCATGTGGTGGCAATGACCTCCTCCCACTTTGCCGCCTCCGAGCGGCAGTACCGCTTTCCCCTGGGCTATGGCGGCCAGCGTTCTCCCACGGCCCAGTGGACCGTCACGGGAGCCGGGGGCCTTTTGCTGTGCCCCTCCGGTACGGGCCCCCGGGTAGAGGCCGCCACCATGGGCACCATTGTGGACCTGGGCATCACCGACCCCGGCAACATGGGTGCCGCCATGGCACCTGCCGCGGTTTCCACCATACAGGCCCATCTGGAGGATCTGGGCAGAAGCCCGGAGGACTATGACCTGATCGTCACAGGGGATCTGGGAAAGCTGGGGATGGACATTGTGGCGGACCGGTTTGCCCGGATGGGGGCACCCCTGGGGCAGCGCTATTGCGACTGCGGCGTTCTGATTTTCGACCGGGAGGCGCAGGATGTTCACGCCGGAGGCTCCGGCTGCGGATGCAGCGCCGTGGTGCTGTGCGGCTATCTTCTGGAGCATCTGCGGCAGGGGCATTATAAGCGGATCCTCTTTTGCGGCACCGGTGCCCTTCTGTCCCCCACCTCCACCCAGCAGGGCGAATCTATCCCCGGCGTGTGCCATGCCCTGTCCATCACAACGGAAAGAAGGTAAGCTATGGACTATCTTTGGGCGTTTTTAATCGGCGGCAGTCTGTGTCTGCTGGGGCAGATCCTGGTGGACAAAACCAGCCTCACCCCGGCCAGGATCCTGGTGGGCTATGTGGTGCTGGGGGTGATCCTGGGGGGCGTGGGTCTGTATGAGCCTCTTGTGGACTTCGCCGGGGCAGGTGCCACGGTCCCTCTCACGGGCTTCGGATATAACCTGGCAAAGGGGGTCCGAAAAGCCGTGGAAGAACAGGGATTTCTGGGAATTTTTACCGGCGGGCTGGGAGCCTGTGCGGCGGGCATTGCCATTGCCATTTTCATGGGTCTTCTGGTGTCTCTGATTTTCAGGCCAAAGGACAAATCCTGCGAATAATCCCCCGCATCCGGGACACACTATCTGCGGGGACATCCCCGAACGAAAACAGAGGAGGTTTATGCTATGAATAAGCAGAACCAGAAGCAGAATTCCAAGACCCAGAACCAGTATCAGAACAAGACCGAAAACCGCACCGAGAACAAAACCGAGAACCGCACGGAAAACTGCGGCCGTGGCGAACACCGCACCGAGAACAAGAACCAGTACTAAGGCAAACCGGGCTGCCCATCTGTGGGGCAGCCCGGTTTTATGAGGAAGGACCTTCGGCTTTCACAGAAAAAAACCGTTTGCATAGCTTTTTCTGTAAAAATATGCTACACTGAACAAAACAAACAAAGGAGGTCCTCCCATGAATTTTTCTGAAATTGCCCAAGCCCGGCAGTCCTGCCGGAACTACGACAGCGGGCGGCCTGTGGAACGGGAAAAGCTGGATGCCATTTTGGCCGCGGCGCAGCTGTCCCCCTCTGCCTGCAACGGGCAGCCCTATCACTTCACCCTCTGCCACGGCCGGGCCGCCAGGGAGGTCGCCCTGGCCACCCAGTCCATGGGGATGAACAAATTCACCAGCGGCGCCCCGGTGATGATCGTCATTTCCGAACAGCCCTATGTGAAAACCGCCGCCCTGGGTTCCAAGGTCAAAAAGATCGATTATCGCTCCATTGACATCGGCATTGCCGCCGCCTACCTCACCGCGGAAGCAACCGCCCAGGGGCTGGGCACCTGTATTCTGGGATGGCTGGATGATGAAAAGATTCGGAAAATCTGCCATTTGGATCGGCCCGTCCGACTGGTGATCGCCCTGGGATACCCTGCCCCCAGCGACCCGCTGCGTAAGAAAAAAAGAAAAGCGCTGCAAGAGCTGGTGACGGAACTGGGAGCCGAGGAACCATAACCGGCCTTCCTGCGGTCGGCAAGCAAAAAGCGGAAGCGTATCGGACTTCGATGCGCTTCCGCTTTGTTCTGTTATATGGGCGCAGCGTTTTCTCTGACACCGTCAGATCATTTTAGCCGTGCAGGGTGTCATAGCCGGAAAAACACATGGCCAGCAGCAGGGCCTGGGGATATTCCACCTGATCCGTGGGACACATGGAGCGCAGGGCCTCCAGCTCCTGTGCGTGCCGGCTGTAGAAGCTTCCTAATTGCATCAGGGAGCGTTTTCCGAATGTGCCGCTTGCGGCCCCGGTTTTTCTCAGGGCCGCCTTGAAGGCCCGGTCATAGACAGGGACACACCCCAGTGTTCCCAGCAGGACGCTGGTGAGCCATGCATCCGTGACCTTCCTTCCGGCAGTTTCTTCATAGCACTGCCCCAGCCGCTGCGCCAGCTCCAACAGGCACCGGACCGGCTCTTCCTCTCTCAGCTTTTCGGCGGGAAGCCCCCGCAGGCAGTCCCACTTTGAGTCCATGACGAGCCGCACAACGGGCAGCTGCACTTCATAGTCTTTGTCCTGCAAGACCCCGTTTCGGAGCACGCCGCAGGTTCCCAGATACCATGCCAGCTGAAGCGACAGATCCTCCAGCCTTTCCTCACTGCCGTCAAAGGGGGCGGAAAACGCACGGAAACAGTGCTCCCAGGGACGATAGAGGTGATGTCTTTCCTTCAGAATCGAATCCAGGCACAGCAGGCCCCCATCCAGCAATTCATTGGCCGTTTCCGGGGAGACCTGGGCAAGCTCTCGGGGATTCTTTCTCCCGGCCGCCTCCCCTTTCACGAATTCCACCCACTGCTCCTCCGGTTTGACGGCGCAGACCCCATATCCGGCATTCATCCAGGCACTGGAAAACGACAGCCCGGAATTTCTCCATGGGGTGCGGCTGGTATATGCGCTTTTGGGAATGGGGCACATTGCCTCCATCTGTTCAAATGTAAGTCTGATTTGCTCCTTGCCGCTGTTTTGCAAAAAGTTTGTGATATTGATGTATTTCTGTCCGATTGCCATTAAAACCCTACCTTAAATTGATTTCGTAATTTTTTGATGTCGTCCACTGCACTCTGTTTTCATGCAGTTTTCGCTCTTTTGCGGAGCAGAGCCAGGATCCCCGCTCCCACCAGCACGCCGGAAAAGTCGATCCACACGTCCTGAACCATTCCCGCCCGGCCCGGGACGAAGAGCTGAATGGTCTCGTCCGTCATGGCCGTCAGCAGGCCCAGCAAAAGGGCTTCCCCCGCAGGCCGCTCTCTGAGGCCGCCGTTCCAGCTGAGCGCCCACCCCAGCAGGGCAAATTCCGTGAAATGCCCCAGCTTTCGGATGAGGAAGGTGGCTTGCAGCACGGCATCTCCGAAAATCCGGGCCAGAAGCTCTGCCGCAAAGCCGCTGACCTCCGAGGACTCCACCCCGGACAGGCTGGAATTGCCCCAGATAAACACCAGCATGACCAGAATACAGGCCAGGCTGATCCTTCTGTTTTTTGTAGTTCTCTGAAACATCGACGCTCCCCTCTCCGGCCTCAGGAAAAGTATTCCTTCACAAAGTCCACCTGCTCTACCTGAACGCTCTTTCCGTTGAGATACGCCAGGATTCCGCTTTCCGTGGTGAAGGCAAAGGTGAGCTTGTAGGCGTACAGGGCCTGATACCGCCGGTCGAAGCGCTTGTCCAGCTTTCCATACTTCCCGTCTCCCAGAAGGGGATGCCCGGCATGGGCAAACTGGGCACGGATCTGATGGGTCCGGCCCGTAATCAGCTGGCACTCCACCAGTGACAGGCCGTTTTTCTTTTCCAGCGTCACATAGTTTGTCACCGCCGTTTTGGAGCCGGGCTGGGGTTTTTCCGATACGAACACCCTGTTTTTTGCGGCGTCCTTGAAGATCTGCCCCCGGAGGGAGCCTGTTTCCGGCTTCATGGTGCCCTCGATGATGGCCAGATACCGCTTATCCAGCTCCCGGTCCTTCACCTTCTGATTGAGGATCCGCAGTGCCTCGGCATTTTTGGCCGCGATCACAATGCCCCCGGTGTTCCGGTCGATGCGGTTGCACAGGGCAGGCACAAAGGTGGAAGTCCTGGGCTTCCACTCCCCCTTGGCATAGAGATAGGCCTGAATGTGGTCAATGAGGGTCTTTCCGTACTCCGCCCCGTCGTGGGGATGGACCGCCAGACCGGGGCGTTTGTCCACCAGAAGGATATTTTCATCCTCATAGACAACGGTAAGCTTTGGGACCGCCACGGTGAGATAGGCATTGTATGCCCGTGGCGTGTCGAAAAACTCGTCGTTGATATACAGCTGCAAACGATCGCCTTCCATGAGACGGTCGTCCCGCTGGACCCTTGCCCCATTGCGCTTGATGCGCTTGATGCGGATGTATTTCTGGGCCAGGGAGGCGGGCAGCAGCGGCACCGCCTTTGCCAAATACCGATCCAGCCGCAGTCCGGCGTCATTTTTCTCAATATAGAATTCCTTCATGGATACACCTGCCAATTCCGATTTTCTACAGAAATGATAATCGACCCCGGGATATTTGTCAATAGGAGGGAAATTCCACCTCCCGCAGGGCTCCGGTCCGGAAGAAATAAAGCAGCAGCTTTTTCACGGGCTTTTTGAAGATTTTCCCCAGGGCTCTGCCATAGGCTTGCAGCTGGGGAGCGTACCGCCGGGCCATGGCCTCCTCCCCGCCGGGCTTCACCCGGTCGGTTTTGAAGTCCAGAATGGTCATGCCGTCCTCTTCCATGAGGCAGCAATCCACCACGCCTTGCAGCAGCAGCTGCTCTCCCGCCAGCCGGGAAGACAGCAAGGTGCCGTCTTCCAGCACGGAGAACTTAAATTCCCGCAGGACCTCCCGCTGCGTGGAAAGCCGCCTGCCCAGATCCGTGGAAAAGAAGTCCAGGATCCACTTCCGATTCACTGCCTCTGCCTGTTCCGGGGTCAGGAAGGCCCGCTCTTTCAGCCGGTCCAGCTCCTGCTCCACCCCCTGGGCCGTGGTGCAGGATTCATAGCGGATGAACTGCATGGCCAGATGGGTGGCAACGCCGAAGCTGCGGCTGTCCAATGCCTTTTTGGGGGAGAAATTGGGCATCTGCCATCGGCCGGATGTTCCCGCCCCCGGCTGATAGGCTCCCTGGGCGGCCTCCTGGTCCAGCTCCCGCCCCTTCAGCTCCGTGGCCGTGATCTTTGAGGGGGCCAGCGTGGCGGCCTGATGGGCATATTCCCCGGGCAATGCCCCGGACAGCCGATCCGCCGTCACCACGGGGCCGGTCTGCTCCTCCTGCACCGCTCCGGTCTGGGTCTGCTCCGGCCCCAGCTCCTTCCAGAAGATCCGCCAGGGAATGTCGCTGACCCTGGGCTCCATGGGATAGCCCCCCTTTTCAAAGAGCTGCCCTGCCTCCGTGCGGCCCATGGCGGCCATCAGGACCCAGAAGCCCATGGAGCCTGCCTCCTGCGCCAGGAGATAGTCATGCTCCGGCTGAAGCCGGGTGGCGATGGTTTTCAGCTTGGCGGAGGCATATTTGTCCGCATAGGTCATAATCAGCATATCCTTGGCCCTGGTCATGGCCACATACAGCACTCTCAGCTCTTCGGAGGTGTTTTCCTCGTCGATTCGGCAGGAAATCGCCATTTTGGCCAGAGAGGGATAGCGGTACCGTCCCTCCCGGTTCAGGACGCTGCATCCGATCCCCAGCCGGGAGTCTATGAGCAGATTGGGCTTTTGGTCCTCCAGACTGAACCGGGCCGAGAGATTGGCCAGCACCACCACGGGGTATTCCAGACCCTTGGATTTGTGGATGCTCAGGACCGTGACGCACTGGCTCTTGCTGCCCTCCCGGCTCTTGAGGCCCTTTTCCCGCAGCGTTTCCAGATGCTCCAGAAACTGGCTCAGGTCCCGGCGGCCCCCCTGCTCGAAGGCCGCCGCCATCTCATAAAACTGCTCCAGGTTCCGCTTTCTGGCGGGGCCGTTTTTCATGGCGCTGAATACGGACTCCATGCGGGTCCGGCGGTAGATCTCTTCCAGGAGCCGGGCCAGGGTCTCCAGCCGGGCCGTCCGGCGCAGCTCCTGCAAGGTCTCCAGAAATTCCCCGGCCTTCCGGTCCCCGGCCTCAGCCCCATGGCACAGGCAGTCATACAGACAGCCTTCCCCATGGGCGGCCCGCAGGGCCCCCAGCCGGTCCGCGGAAAACGCAAAGATGGGACTTGCCAGAACGGAATGCAGGGCAATGTCCTGCAAAGGATTGTCCACCACCCGCAGAAGGTCCCACAGAATGTTGATTTCCCCGGTGTCCAGGATGCTTTCCCCGGAATCCGCACTGGCGGGAATCCCCTGGGCCAGCAGGGCCTGCACATAGTGCGGTGCCAGATTTCCGGGATTTCTCAGGAGGATCACAATGTCTCCCGGAGTCACGGGGCGAAGATCCTCCCCCTGCCGGATCATGGTCTTTTCCTCCAGCAGCCTTGCGATTCGCCGGGCCACATATTGGGCCTCCGTCTCATCCTTGCCCGCTCCCTCCCGCAGCTGCAGGCAGTGAAGCTCCACTGCGGCCTGGGGCAGGTCCTTTCGGGGGATTCCCGGCCGCAGGGCTTCTGCCTCCCCATAGTACAGCCCGCCCACCTGGGGGCACATGGTTTTTGCAAACACATCGTTTGCCGCCGCCAGTACCTCCCGGCCGGACCTGAAATTCTGGGACAGCAGGATTTTTCTCCCTTCCCCCGGCCGAGCCTTCTCATGATCTGCAAAGTGATTGTATTTTTCCAGGAAGATCCCCGGGTCTGCCAGGCGGAAGCGATAGATGGACTGCTTCACATCTCCCACCATGAAGCAGTTGCCCCGCTGCCGGGTCAGCACCGAAAAAATCTGGTCCTGCACCTGGTTGGTGTCCTGATATTCGTCCACCATGACCTCCCGGAACCGGCCTGCCACTTCCGCCGCGATCCTGGTGGGACCTGTCAGGTTCTTTCCCAAAAGCAGCTCCAGGGTCTTATGCTCCAGATCTCCGAAGTCCAGGACCCGGCGGCGCTCCTTTTCCCAGGCATAGCGCTTTGCGAAAGCCGAAACCAGCTCCATCAGCCCCTCCACGGAAAGGGCGGTCTGTTCCAGATCCTCCAGGATCTTCCCGGAGGGGGTGGCAAAGGGCTCCTGATACCGCTTGACCCCCTCCCACGCCGCAGCCCGGAGGGCCTTGACCCGTTCGGCACAGTCCGGGTCGAAAATCTTTCTCACAGGGGGAATCTTTCCGAAGGAAGTGATCTGATTTTCGTGGATCTCCTGCCAGGTACGGCAGGCTCTCAGGGCCTTCAGCTGATTCCGGTTTTCCTCCAGCACGGGGCCGTACTTGGGTCCGATGTCCTCCTGGGTCCTGGCCAGATTCAGGGCAATGGTCAGGCTTTCGATCTGACTGTCCAGATAACCATGGAGCCTGTCAATGAGATAGGCCCCCCACACCGTCTCGGAGGCATCCCCCGCCTGCCGGACTCTGGCCTGCTCTATGCACCGATCCATCCACTGCCGGGGTCTGATGTGGCATCTGGCGCTGTCATAGACCTTTTCTATGAGCTGGGGCACCGCCTTGTCGCTTCTGCCGAAGCCCTGGGTATCCACAAAGGACTGCAAAGCGGGGCTGTCCTGAATTTTGCCGTAGGCCTCCTCCAGCACCGCCTCCATGGCATTGTCCCGATAGGTGCGGCACTCCGCCTCTTCCGCCACCCGCACATCTCCGGGCAGCTCCAGATAAAAGGCATACTCCCGGAGCAGGTCGCTGCAAAAGGAGTGGACGGTGGAAATCTTGCTCAGATACAGCCGCTGCATCTGCCGGTGCAGATGGCGGTTGCCCGGCTCCTGGGCCATGCGCTCCGTGAGCTTGGAGGCGATCTTGGCCCGCAGCTCCGAGGCGGCGGCCTTGGTGTAGGT
>JARIBV010000085.1 GCA_029257335.1 Faecousia sp. | reverse complement strand
GTGTCCCCACTGTCACCGAATGGCTCAGCGAAAAGCTGTCCGCCGGCAAGGTGCTGGGTTACACTGCCCAGACCATGCCCGTCATGCAGAGCCGCAAGCTTAACGAGCTTTGTGAAAAACAGGGAGCAAAGCTGATGGATTTGCCCCTTGTGGATCAGGTCTGGGTAGAGGATCGTCCCGCACTGCCCTCCACCTCCGCATGGCTGCTGGATCTTAACTATGCAGGTAAGTCCCCTGCGGAGAAGCTGGCTCTGCTCCGGGGCAAGCTGGTGGCAAACAGCTGCACCGCAATGCTGGTGACCAAGCTGGACAGCCTGGCATGGCTGCTGAACCTTCGTGCTTCCGATGTGGAAAGCACCCCCTATGCCCTGGCCTTCTGCTATGTGGATATGGACACCGCCGTTCTCTTCACCGATACCAGCCGGATTCCCGCCGAAACGCTTCAGCAGCTGGCAGATGCCGGTGTGAAGACCGAACAGTACATGGGCATGGCTGCCTACTTGACCGCCGGAACCGCCAAACAGACCGTATTGGTTGACCCCGCCAGCCTGAATGCCGCACTGGACAATGCACTGCGCAGCAACAGCCTTTATACCGTTGTGGAAGGTGCCGACCCCATTGCCATGCTGAAGGCTGTCAAGAACGAAACCGAACTGGCCTGCACACGCAGCGCCCATCTGGTAGACGGTGCGGCCATGGTGCGCTTCCAGATGGAGCTGGAGCAGCGTCTTGCCAGTGGCGAAACTCTCCGGGAAACCGACATCGACACCATCCTCCACAAATACCGCAGCAGTGCCGAGAAGTTCATCACCGAAAGCTTCTCCACCATTGCCGCCTGGGGCCCCAACGCCGCCATGATGCACTATGCCCCCAAGGTCGGTGCAGATGCTGAGATTCAGCCCAAGGGATATCTGCTGGTGGACAGCGGCGCAACCTACTACGACGGCACCACCGACATCACCCGTACCTACGCCGTTGGCCCTCTGACCGAGGAAGAGAAGCTGGCCTATACCCGTGTTCTTCGCTGCCACATCGATGTGGCCATGGCCGTGTGGCGTGAAGGTGCTACCGGCGGCGAACTGGACATGCTGGCCCGTCAGCCTCTGTGGCGTCACATGCTGGACTACCGCTGCGGCACCGGTCACGGCGTTTCTCATGTGGGTGCTGTCCACGAAGGCCCCCAGAGTCTGCGTCCCCACAGCAATATCGCCTTTGTTCCCGGTATGGTCATTACCGATGAGCCCGGTATCTATGAGGAAGGCCATATCGGTATCCGCATCGAAAATGAGCTGGTCTGCGTGGAAGCAGGCGAAAGCGAATACGGCAAGTATCTGCGCTTTGAGCCCATAACCTTTGTGCCCATCGATGTAAGCTGCGTCCTGCCGGATGAGCTGACCCGTGAGGAAAAGCAGTGGCTGAACCACTACCACGCTCAGGTTCTGGAAAAGCTCAGCCCTCTGCTCAACGAAGCCGAAATCAACTGGCTGCGCAGTAAGTGTGCCGCCATCTAAGGCCATCAGAAAATCAAGATCTTGCACAGGGGGTGGTTTCTCCATGGGGAACCACCCCTGTTAAAAGTATTACTGCCTGTGCAAAAAAATCCGTCTGACCCATTTTGTTTGAGCCAGACGGATTTTTAGTTCCTAAATATTAGCTTCTTGTCTCAAATGGTCCATTTCACTGTCCAGCTCCGTGCTGATCTTTGCACAGTTCAGCAGGGCCGCCTGCATCTCATCGGTGAACTCGGTAGACTTTTTATACCGTAGCTGATGCTCCAGACTTGCCCAGCAATCCATGGCAATGGTTCTCAGCTGAATTTCCACCTTCATCATTTTCTTTTCCTTCTCCAGGAAAATGGGGATCTCTATAATGAGGTGCAGACTTCTATATCCGTTTTCCTTGGGATGCTTGATATAGTCCTTCACACAAATCAAGGTAACATCATCCTGGTTGAGCAGGGCCTCTGCCAGCTTATACACATCCTGTACAAAGGAACAAATGACCCGGATTCCGGCCACATCATACAAATTTTCCTCAATGGCCTCAACGGACAGATCCACACCTTTTCTCTCCAGCTTCTCTACAACGCTGGGCAGGGACTTCAGCCGGGACTTGATCCCGCTAATGGGATTTCTGTCATTCATCAGGGAATATTCTTCATCCAGCACCCGGAATTTCGTTTCTACCTCTTTGATGGCGCACCGATAATATGACATCAGTCGGCGGTAGGCCATTCCTTTTTTTCTGGTCCATTCAAAGATGCCTTCTTCACGCGCAGTCAGAGACAGCCGTTTCACCAGCTGTTCTTCGTTGATTCCTGCAAACATACCGATTCTCCTTGCAAACTATATTTCACCTGCTAGATACGGGTCGATCCTAATATCACAGTTCCTGTTGGATGCGCACTTATGTACTGTTTTAGTGCAGCATGATTCATCGTTTTCATATTATAGCATAATCTCATGTGATTTTCAACGGCAGGCCATTATGCCTGCCCTGCGGCGGAGGCTTCTATGGCAGACGCAAAGGGCAAAGCCGAACCGCCCATAAAGCGGATGCTTTGCCCTCTGGTTCCGTTACAACGCCATCGGTCCAAATCAGCCAATGTGGAAATTGGCCCCCGGCGCTTCCAGCTGAGACAGACGCAGTCTGTAGGCCTCCATGGCTTCTTTCTCATAGGCCAGGGTATCGTCATGCCCCAGAAGCCGCAGAAGATACTTGGTAAACAGAGGATTCAACACAAGAAAGGGGCCCAGTAAATAAGTCAGGAACAGATTCTTATAATGAATCCCCTCCGTGTGATCCTCCGGACTATTGCCGCAGCCTCCACGAACTTTCATAAAAGTGTGGGTAAAATCTCCCCGGCAAAAGGAAAACTGTGAACGACATCCTACCATGGGGATGTCCTCAAAATCCCCTAAGAACATTGAATTATGGCGGATTTCCTGAATTTTCCGGTCGGCGTGGAAAGGAAACAGTCCCAGCATCCGGGTTTTCTCCCCGCTGTCGGAAATGTACTGGCCAAAGAGCTCCATGGCATTTCCCGTGGCCAGGACCACAGTCCCCGCTTCTATCAGCTCCTTGAGCCGCGGCACATAGTCCATCAGCTTTTTCGCTGCCATTTCCTGTTTTCTTTCCGGCATGGAGCCCAGATAGAGCATGTCCACATGGCCCGTGGCAAAGCGGGGCTCGGAATAAAGATCCGTATACACAAATTCCATATCAGGGGCGCAGGCTTGCAGATATCGGATATTTGCCATATCTCCGTAGAGATTGCTAAACTCAGGGAACAACACTTCCACGATCATTTTGCTTCCCCTCCCCTTTCCTTTGTGATTCGTTCCTTTACCGCATCCCGGACTTTTTTCCCTCGGGTAATGGAATTCACATCATGCAACACATAAATTTTAGAGATGCCGGTCACATCTACATGGTTCGCCGTCTCATACATATCGGGCATACACACCAGCTTCTCTTCCGGCACTCCCGCCAGAAGCAGCCGCAGACGATGGTCCAGATACCGCTCGCCCCCAACCACGATTTTATGGATATGTGCATCATTCAGATATTCATAGTCTGTATCATAGATCCAGGCCACCGTCTCCGTCTTATGGGGGTCCTTGAACACCTCATCCAGTATGAGGATGATTTCCTTTTCACTGGTGTCTTTTGCCACATTTTCAAATACGGTAGAGACGGCCGTCGGGTTCTGGCCTTTTGCCACCTGTGTAATCAGCTCGATTCCGCCCACAACTTCTCTGGTTTCCCGGGAGGCCGGAAGCTTGGCTTTTTTGAGTCCCCGGGCCAGTTCTTCCTGAGAAAGCCCCATATCCCGAAACAGCGCCACAACAGCTGCCAGGTTATAGATATTGTGAACCGCACCGGAAAGAATGGGATAGCGATAGGCTCCCTCGGGCTCTTTCACTGTGATTTCCTTGTCGTCTATGGCCTCCACAAAATAATCCCGCTCCGGAGACTTGAGACCGCAATGAGGACATTCAAAATCACCGATATGGCGATAGTTCCGATAGTGATATACCGCCTTCTGGGCACAGCCCTGGCACACGGTATAGTCATTGGCCAGAGCCGGTCTGGGATTCGTGTGCAGATCATGAACACCAAAATACAGACGGCGATTTTTCTCGCCCACAAAACAGCTCAGCGGGTCATCCGCATTGACGATCACCACCGTGTCCGGGGAGCCTTCCGCCGCTTTTTTCAGCTGCGCACCAATGTACTCCGGATGTGCATTTCGCTCCATGGAATCCCGGGCCAGATTGGTAACGATCAGATAGGAAGGCTTGATTTTAGGAACATTCAAAGGAGAGATCAATTCATCCATTTCAATAATCGCCGCGTCCTTGGTGGGGCGGTTAAAAATGCTCACCGCATCCAGCAGGCACCGTGCATGTCCCGCATGATGATTGGCCCCCCAATCGTTGAAGCTTACGGTTTTCCCCTGCTCACGCAGAAGGCCCGCCACGACACTGGAAATGGTCGTCTTGCCATTGGTGCCGCTGACCGCAATGGTAAGCTCCGGCTTTGCCACATATTTCAGAAAGTCAGAGCACAGCCGCATAGACACCATGCCAGGGCGGTCATTTCGCACATGCCCTGTTTTCTTATACCACCATAGAAATAGCTTTCCTGCCCACAGGGCAATCCAAAACTGTAGTTTTTTCATTGTTTTATCATTTTACTCCTTTCGCAGGCCTAACTTTCTGCAAACTTTGGCCACCGTTCTTTTTCCGAAGACATCACTCAGAACCTTGGACCGATAGGTCATGGGGACATAGACCAGAGCGCCGGCCAGCCCATAGACCGCAAACTGCACCAGCAGAAGAATTCCACGGCCCTGGGTAACGGGCCACAGACGCTTCACCAGCAAAACTACCACGCTCATTACAAACGCTGCCGGGGCAGATCGCAGAATCACGCTTACCATAGGACGATAGCTGAAATCAATGGATCTCTTGAGAGAGGCCAGAAGCAGCAACATAGTAACAAGCTGGCCCACGATGCTCGCAGCGGAAGCACCCAGGTAGGCCGGAAGTCCCATGGCATCAAACAAATAGATCATGGGCAAATCCAACGCCGTATTGATTATCACACCGATCACCGTAAAGATGCAGGCGGATTTTCCCCGGTTCATGCTCTGCATGGCCATGCTGATGACCGTGGTCATGCTTCCAAAAACATTGACCACAATGGCCAACTGCAGGATGCCGCCGCCATATAAGCTGCTGCCATAGAACAGCCGGTAAACCGGCTCTGCAAATATAATCATTCCAATTCCAATGGGAACGGAAACGGCCAGAACGGTTCCCATGGCCTGATTGATTTTCAGATTGACAGACTTCCACTTCCCTTTTGCGTAGTTTTCCGCAATAAAGGGCGCAATGCTGCTGGTAAGGCCGATGGAAAGCGCGGAAATAATCATGCAGATCTTAGGAATCCAGGTGGATGCGATGCTGGAAACCAGCTGGGCAACCTCATCGTCATAGGACAGCTTGTGAAGGCCCAGAAGCAGCATTTTAAGGTCCACCAGATTATAGACGCTCATGGTAATGGACACCAGCACCAGGGTGGCACAGTGAGAAAAAATGTCCCGCAGGATTTTTCCTGTAGGCTCTGCTTTTCTCTCTGTTCCTCCTTTAATGGGGAATTGATCCCGGTTGGTGTAGTGCGCCCGAAGCAGATACATCTGTGCAGCCACAGCGCCTACCGCCGCACCAATCAGCGCAACGCCAACACCGATGGTAACATCCGAATGCATCACCCGAACCGCAATGTAGGAGCCGCCAAGCACAAACACGATCCGCACAAACTGCTCAATAACCTGACTTTGGGAAGGAGGTGCCAAAAACTTATGGCCCTGCAAATATCCCCGTTTCATGCTGAGAAACGGCACGATGAGCAGGCAATAAGAAACCGCACGCACCGCAAAGGCGATTTCCTCCACGGAAACACCTTCGGTCATATCCTTCAGGAAATATCCTCCGATCTGCCGTGAGAAGATCTGAAGGAATAGAAAAGCAGCCAGAGAAACCCCCAGAACCACCCTCAGACCCAGATGGTAGGCTTTCTCTTTGGAGCGGAATTTCCCAAGGGAATTGTACTCGCTGATAACAATACTGATTGCAATGGGGATGCCGGAGGTGGAGATATCCAAAAAAAGACCGTAAATGCTGTACGCATAGGAATAGATAATACCGCCTTTGTCTCCGATGATACTGTAAAAAGGGATGTTGTACACGGCGCCCATCAATTTTGTGATCACAATGGCTACATAGGCAATGGCCGCACCTTCCACAAACCCGTTCTTATGCATTTTCTTACTCACACAAAAACCTCTTTTTTCTCTGTTGATTTCATCTATCTACTCTAATACATTAGTTTTAGGATGTCTGCTTCTGCAAAAAAAATCAGCTCTGTCTCCATGCAGGGCTGATTTTTACAAAAACAAAAGCAGCATGCAGACCATTCACAGCAAGGGTTCCGCTTCTTTCTATTTTTCAAATCAGCACTTTCATACCATTGTGGTGGACAACACAGCTCTTTGAACCGTTTTGCGTTTGATTTTTCATGCATGGCATGGGGTTCTACGGATATGTTTGGAAGAACCGCTCCATATACGGGACGCAATCTTTGTTCCTTCCTGATTTCCACACGATTATAACACATCTTTCTTTTCCGTACAACTGCTATCCGCAATATGGCCGCCATTTTCTAACATCTTGCAAGCGGAACTTGTGGATGCTGCGATGGAATTGGTGTTATTATCCAAACCAATCCTGATTGTTGAGGTCGAACTTCTGTTTTGTACCATACAGAAATCTACAATTTTCTCTTAATTTTGCCAAGAATCACCCTAGACGAAATAAGAGTTTGATGCTATACTTATAGAGTTTGGTCATTTTGAAGTGCAGCATTCGGCTGCTGCGACTTATTCTGACAGGTTCCCTGTTTGGATGCAAAATGCATTCCATACGCAATGCCATGATTGAGCCTCCGACCCTGAAAACAGAATGCCTCCCTGCCGGAGGCAAAGCATTTCTTCCGGCAGCGCAATGTCCGGTCCTTGCGCGGTGCTGTTTGGTTTTCCGGGATGTCCTCACAGAGGTTCTTAATGGATAGATCACTAAATGAATTAAGGAGAGAGAGAAAGCATGTTATTTTGTGAAAACTGTGGCGCACGGCTCGACGATGACGCAAAATTCTGCGAGAAGTGCGGCACCCCCGTGGTACCCAAAAAGGAAAAAGGTGTATCCCAGTCTGAGCAGACCGTTCCCAATGGGGCAGCTGCTTCCACCGCCGGAACCAAACCCGCTGCAAAATTGAATAAGAAGTTGATCGGCATTGTGGCAGGCGTTGTGATTGTGATTGCTGCAATCGTCATCTTCTTCCTGACCAGACCTTTGAAGGTAGATCTGAATTCCTACCTGAGTGTGAACTTCTCCGGCTATGACACCGTGGGAACGGCTGCCTATCATTTTGATGAAGATGCATTTTTTTCTGATTTTGGAGAAAAAATTGAATATAAGGGAAAAGACTCCACCTTCCTTTCCATGATGGACAAGGAGGACCTCTGCGAATACCTGCTGGATGTGTACATCGACGGCAGCTTTGACCGATCCACCAGCCTGTCAAACGGCGACGAAATCCATTTTAAGTGGGACTGCAACGATGAACTCCTCAAAGAAGAATTCGGCATTTCCCTGAGTTATGAAGATAAGACCTTCACCGTAGAGGGCTTGCAGGAAGCAAAGCAGGAAGATCCTTTTGCATGTCTCGACCTCAGCTATACCGGCACAGCTCCCAAGGGAGAGGTCCATATGGAGCATAACACAAGCGCCGACTATTCCTATGACCTGGATTTTGAACTGGAGCCTTCCCAAGGGCTCAAAAACGGAGACACCATTACAGTCTCTTTGCCCTTTGCCGAGACACAGGAGGGAAAAGATTTCTTCCTGAGAAACTACGGTGTTATCTTTACCCAGACCGAAAAGACTTACACGGTTGAAGGTCTGGACAGCTATGTAAGTCAGCTCTCCGAAATTCCCGAGGAATCCCTTGAGAAAATGAAGTCCCAGGGTCAGGATGTGCTTCGTGCGGATGCAGCCAAAAAATGGAGCAAAAACTGTACCCTTGGTGATGTGTCCTATGTGGGATGCTACCTCTTGACAGAAAAAGACACTTCCCGGACATATTCCGAAAACAATATGCTGTATGTGGTGTACCAAGTGCAGACCACGATCACCCTTCCCAAGGACAAGGGGCAGGAGACCTTCTCTTACTACTACAGCATCCGTTACAGTGATCTGGTTCTCTCCTCGGACGGAACCATGACCGTGGATCTGAGCAACTATTCCACACCTTATGACAGTGTGACGGCAAATTTCGGCGGCTTCAACAGCTTCTATTTTGACGGCTACAGCGATCTGGATGCCGCTTTTGCAAAGTGTGTCACATCTGACATCGATCGCTACACCTACGAAACCAATATAGAAGGCCAATAAAGTTTGCACTCTTCTCAAGCGGGCAGAAGCAAGACACAGCAGCAAAGGGGCGGCAGCAGGGCTGTCGCCCCTTTATGACTGGGCCCCATGGATGATAGGGACATACCAGGAACCGACCGCTTTTCTATGCTTCAGGTCGGGATGAATCGTAAAATGCGAAACACGAAAGAGAGGCAATTTCATATGATCGATGATTACACCCAGCCGAAAGAAATTGTAATTGACCCCACCCTTTCACTGGTAAAATACTATCCCAACTATAAAAGAACCTTTTCCTGGTATCAGGATTCAGATGTATGTAAGCAGGTGGACAACCGGGACAGTCCTTATGACCGGAAGCTGCTCAGTCAAATGTATCGATATCTGGCAAAGGCGGGGGAATGTTATTATCTCAAATTCCGTGAAAACGGAAGAAGCCGCTTGGTGGGAGACATTACCCTGTATAACGGTGAAATTGCCATCGTGATCTGTAAGGAATATCAGAATCGACATCTTGGCAGGAAAGCGGTGGAAGCCATTGTAAATCGGGCCAGACAAGTGGGCTGGACGAAGGTCGATGCAGAAATTTATTCGTTCAATCAGCAGAGTCAAAAAATGTTCAGGTCTGTTGGCTTTCAGCAAATTGCACCTGAAAGATATCGGCTTCTCTTGTAAAATAAAATCAGAGAGCCTGTCAAAACCTATGAATGAAGTCTGATAAAGAACAGTCAGCAGGGATCGGTTTTTTCGATCCCTGCTGTTTTATCATATAAAAATGCGGTGCCACCCGGACTCGGAAGGATGCCGTCCCTGTCCTTTGTGTCTCGGAAATTTTTTCAAAAAGTCTGTAACATTTTTCCATCTGTGCAGTCATAAGGATGGAGGCTGAAGAAATGACAACATTACTGGATCAAATTCGTATTCCAAGCAGAACCACTCCATTTCCAAAAGCATTTTTCCATACCGTCTTTGTGACCTGCCTGGGTCTGCTGCTGGGGGTACTCAGCAAGCTCCTTGACCGTTACACGACAAACCTAGGCAATGTCTTTTCTCAAATGTCGGTCTGGATTTTCCTGTGCACCCTGCTGTCGATCTATAGCAGCACTCCCAAAAGAGCTGCTGTCAATGTATTCTTCTTTTGTCTGGGGATGTTAAGCGCCTATTATGTTACCGCCATGATTACAAACAGTGTGTATTCTGCATTGTTTGCATCCGGCTGGACCATATTTTCCCTTTTTTCTCCCATCCTTGCTATATGTGTCTGGTATGCAGCAGGAACCGGATGGATCGCAAATATCATCACCATCGGGGTGATTGCATCTGCCATATTGATTGCTCTGTTTTTATTTGATACAATCAGAATATCAGATGTGGGATTCTCCTTTTTGACTGGAGTCTTCTTAAGAAAACATCATAAAGCCACGATGAAATGAGGTGTTCGGATGGACAGTATGGAGCAGATCTATTCTCAGTATTATGATACTGTCTTTCAGTACCTGCTGTCTCTTTGCCGGGATGCGTCCTGGGCTGAGGAGCTTACACAGGAGTCCTTCTTTAAGGCCATGAAGAGCATTGACTCTTTTCGAGGCGAATGCAAGCTAAGCGTGTGGCTCTGTCAAATCGCAAAGAACACCTTATATACTGAAATGAAGCGAAACAAGCGGCAGGCAGACATTCCTCCGGAGGACCTTCCCTCCGAAAACGACATGGAATCCGATCTTTTCAGGAAAGACTCTGCCTTTCATTTGCACCAGCTGCTGCATGACCTGGAACAGCCCTATCAGGAAGTGTTCTGGATGCGCACCTTCGGGGAATTGTCCTTTAAAGAAATCGGGCTGCTCTGGGGAAAAACAGAAAGCTGGGCCCGTGTGACCTATCATCGGGCAAGAATGAAAATAAAGGAGCGTGCAAAATGAACTATCCCTGTAATCTGATAAAAGACCTTCTGCCTCTATATCACGATGATGTATGCAGCAACGAAAGTCAGCAAATTGTGCAGCAGCACTTGTCCCAATGCGCAGACTGCAAGAGCTGCTATGAAGAACTTTGTAAAGATGAGGATGTTTTGATCCTTTCCGATCATGCCGATCGGGAACAACAAAAAGCGGCCTCCTTTCAGGCGGTCAAAAAAAAGCTGCTGAAAAAGCAACTTTTCATGATTGGAGTGGCGGTTCTGTTATTGGCAGCCGTAACTTTTTCTATAATCGGTCTGTTAAAGCGCTCTGATCGCATCGTTGCATATCAGGACAATCTCTCTGTATCCATGGTAGACAACAGCCTGACCGGACGGTTAATGGGCAGTCGGGTTGCGCATGTGAAAATCAAAAATGTAGAAGTTTTAGAGGACGGTCAGAAGCATACCTGTTTATTCTTTTATGTCTCCGACACAAAATGGGATGCGCTGATTACCAAGGCCGATGTTTTCTCGGAATTCATATTATCCCCTGCCCAAAAGGGCGCAGATCGCATTGACGCCGTCTATTATTACACCGGCGATTACACACAGATCGAGTCCATGAATACGGACGAATTGCAGCATCTGATGGCCGATGCTGTGCTGCTGTGGAGCAAGTAAGGTGATTTCAGCTTTTCCAGCCGCCCTGCATAGATTTACGCAATGAAAAAACGTCCCGTGACATTCCAGGAACTCCCCTACGGAAAGCCGCTGGCGGATTGTGTGGGATTTCTTCGGAATATGCCGAATAACCGAAAAAGCAGTTGACACGCCGGGAAGAAAGTGGTAAAATCACACCGTCTCGATTGGAAAGGGTCTTTCCAAAGCAAGATACGACCGTTGGGAGCACTTCCCAGCCAAGGCCATACGGACAGCCGGGTCGAATGCCGAAAACTGCGCAAGCGCAGTTGGCAACTTTAGTTGCCTTATTGATTGAGTTAAGAGCTCAGTTTTATAAGTTGGTTACTATAAACCAGTGCCTGGCGGCATATACTTGTGAAATGGTCAATAAGAGTGGTAAAAGTAATCTTTGCTATATAGACTCTGATCCCATTGTGATTTGAAGCACTCCGACCTGGGGATAATTTGGTCGGGTGCATCGGTGTTGCAATTTCAAGTGGTATGCTGCAGGTGCGGCATACCACTTTTTTTGGCAAATTCTGCTTACGAAATGGGAGAGAGATTATGGGCAAACTGATTGAACTGAAAAATATTTCCAAGTCCTTTGACGGAGAAAAAATCCTGGATCATGTAAGTCTGTATATTCGGGACAACGAATTTATCACGCTGCTGGGTCCCTCCGGCTGCGGAAAAACCACCACTCTGCGGATCATCGGCGGCTTTACTCAGCCCGATGAAGGCGATGTGATCTTCATGGGAGAGCGTATTAACGATGTGCCCGCCTATAAAAGGAACATCAATACGGTTTTTCAGAAATACGCCCTGTTTCCTCACCTGAATGTATACGAGAATGTGGCCTTTCCGCTGCGGGAAAAGAAGGTGCCTAAGGCGTAAATCGATAAGAAGGTCAAGCAGATGCTGGGGGTCGTTATGATGTCCGGCTTTGCAAACCGCTCTGTCACCAGCCTGTCCGGCGGTCAGCAGCAGCGTGTGGCTATCGCAAGAGCCCTCATCAGTCATCCCAAGGTGCTGCTTCTGGACGAGCCTCTGGGCGCACTGGATCTGAAGCTCCGCAAGGACATGCAGGTGGAGCTGAAAAAAATCCAGCAGAGCACCGGCATCACCTTTATTTTCGTCACCCACGATCAGGAGGAGGCCCTTTCCATGTCCGACACCATTGTGGTGATGAACGAGGGCATCATCCAGCAGATCGGCACGCCCATCGATATCTACAATGAGCCCAAGAACGCTTTTGTCGCGGACTTTATCGGAGAAAGCAACATTTTGGACGGCGTAATGCTGGAGGACTATTCTGCCCGCTTTGCGGGACATACCTTCCGGTGTCTGGACACGGGTTTTGAGAAAAACGAGCCGGTGGATGTGGTCGTGCGGCCCGAGGACGTGGACATTGTACCCGTGGAAAAGGGCATGCTGGACGGCGTAGTCACCTCCGTCACTTTTATGGGCGTTCACTACGAGATCATCGTGGATATCAAGGGCTTCAAGTGGATGATCCAGACCACGGATTTTGTAGATGTGGGAGAGCATATCGGCCTGTATCTGGAGCCGGACGCCATCCATATCATGAAAAAATCCAAATACTCCGGTATGTTTGGCGACTATTCCTCCTTCTCCAACGAGCTGGACGAGCTGTCAAACCCTGAGGAGGTCGAGCAATGAGACAAAGAAAGCTGAAGGGCAGTCAGAGCGGCTACCGTGCAGCTCTGGCCCCCTATTCCCTGTGGGCCATGATCTTTGTACTGGTACCCTTGGTGTTTGTTGCATACTATGCCTTTACAGACAATGAATTCCACTTTACCACTGCCAATATGGCAAAGTTCTTTCATTCCACCAGCAGCATCCTGAATGCAGACGGCTCTACCCGTGAGGTCCACACCTATATTGTGATTGCCCTGCGCAGTCTGAAGCTGGCAGCGATTTCTACTCTCATCTGTCTGCTGCTGGGCTATCCCATTGCCTATATCATGTCCCGTGCCCAGGAAAAAACACAGAAAATCATGATGACCCTCATCATGATCCCCATGTGGATGAACTTCCTGATCCGCACCTACGCTTGGATGACCATTATGCAGGATACCGGCATTCTCAATAATATGCTGGCAGCCCTGGGCCTGCACCGCATCAAGCTCATCGGCACGGAAACAGCGGTGGTCATCGGTATGGTCTACGACTTTCTTCCCTATATGGTGCTGCCCATCTACTCCATTATGGCGAAGATGGATGACAAGCTGCTGGAGGCTGCCAGAGATCTGGGCTGCAACAGCCTGTCCGTACTGCGGCGGGTGGTGTTTCCCCTGAGCCTGCCCGGTGTGGTTTCCGGTGTCACCATGGTACTCATTCCTGCGGTCAGCACCTTCTACATCTCCCAGAAGCTGGGCAGCGGCAAGTTCCTGCTGATTGGAGATGTGATTGAAGGCCAGTACGCCGCCAATAATTTTCACTTTGCAGCAGCCATTGCCCTGGTGATGATGGTGCTGCTGCTGGCTGTCATGGCACTGTTCAAGTATCTGACAGGCCACCGAATGAATGGAGGTAAGTGAGATGAAAATGAAAACCTCTGCAAAAATTTACAGCGCACTGATCTTCCTTTTCCTCTTTGCGCCCATTGCAATCCTGCTGCTGTTCTCTTTCAATGCATCCAAAAGTCTTTCTGTTATGTCCGGCTTTTCTTTCAAATGGTACGCAGAGCTGTTTCAGGATGTGAACACTCTGAAGGCCGTCCGCAACACGCTGATTCTGGCAGTGACGGCTACGGTCATCGCAACCGTCATGGGCACCGCAGCTGCCTGGGGCATCGACCGGATGCGTTCCAGATGGTATCGCCGGGTGCTGAACACCGTGACGGACATCCCCATGATCAATCCTGACATTATCACCGGCATTTCTCTCATGCTTATGTTTGTATTCGTGGGACGGTTCTTCGGCGCTGCCACCAGTCTCAGCTTCTGGACCATGCTGGCGGCCCATGTAACCTTCTGCCTGCCCTATGTGATTTTGCAGGTGCTGCCCAAACTTCAGCAAATGGACAAAAGTCTACCGGAGGCTGCCATGGACCTTGGCTGTACCCCTCTGCGTGCCTTTTTCAAGGTGGAGCTGCCGGAAATGATGCCCGGCATCGTCACGGGTGCCATTATGGCCTTTACGCTCAGTATGGATGACTTTGTCATCACTTATTTCACCTCCGGCAACGGCTTTCAGACCCTGCCAATCCACATCTACAGTATGACAAAAAAATCCGTCAGCCCTAAGATGTATGCGCTGGCAACCATCATCTTCTTTGTGACCCTGGCGCTTCTGCTGGTGAGCAATCTGGTAGACAACAAAGACAGCCGGAAGCTGAAGGAAATGAAAAAGGCCCTCAAGGGCAGAAAGTAAGGCAGGTTGACAGAACATGAGAAAAAAATGGATGGCACTTTTTGCAGCCCTTGCCATGGCGCTGCCCCTGGGACTTGCAGGCTGCGGCAGCGTAAGCAGCGGCGGCAATGTACTCAATGTGTATAACTGGGGCGAGTATATTTCCGATGGCAGCGAAGGCACCTACGATACAATCCGGGAATTTGAAAAGTGGTACGAGCAGACCTACGGTCAAAAGGTGAAGGTCAATTACACCACCTTTGCCTCCAATGAGGACATGTACAGCAAACTGGCAAGCGGTGCCGTCAGCTATGATGTGATCATTCCGTCGGATTATATGATTGCCCGTATGGCCCAGGAGGGCATGCTGGCTCCTCTGAATTTTGACAACATCCCCAACTATCAGTATGTGGATGAATCCTTCCACGGACTTTACTATGACCCGGAAAACCTCTATTCCATCCCCTACACCTACGGAATCGTGGGCATCATCTACAACGCAAATGTGGTAGACGAAGCAGATGCACAGGGCTGGGATCTCATGTGGAATGAAAAGTACGCAGGGGACATCCTGCAATACAACAATCCCCGGGATGCCTTCGGCACAGCCATGTATAAGCTGGGGCTGGATGTGAACACCACTGACCGATCCGTGTGGGAGCAGGCCCGGCAGGAGCTTGTGAAGCAGAAACCCATGCTGGACGGTCTGGTGATGGATGAGATCTTCAACGCCATGGAGGCAGGAGAATCTGCCATCGGCTCTTACTATGCGGGCGACTATTTCACCATGGTGGACAATCAGGCAGACAATGTGGACCTGCAATTTTATTATCCGGAGCGCACCAACTACTATGTGGATGCCATGTGCATCCCGGCCTGCGCCCAGAATAAGGAGCTGGCAGAAATTTTCATCAATTTTATGCTCTCTGAGGATGCGGCCATTGCCAATGCGGAGTACACCTATTATGCCTCCCCCAACCGGCTGGTCTACGAAAACGAGGATTACCGGGAAGAGATGGGAGAAGAGACCATGGAAATTCTCTATCCGGAACTCGGAAACTTTGCAGATCAGTACAACCGCTATGCATACCGGAATCTGAATGACGAGACCCTGGGCTACATCAATGATTTATGGGAAAATGTAAAAATCAACTGATTTTTCCATGCCCGGTGCATCAGTGAACATCCCCGGACACAGCCCGATTTCACACTATCGGGCTGTGTCCTTGCTCTTACCGCATAAAAAACGCCCTGACTGTGAACACAGTCGGGGCGTTTCCATTTAGATCAAACGGTTTTCTTCCATATCTTCGAAACCCAACACTGGTTTTTCTTTGAGCAGGAGTACAGATCCCTCAGTGCATCCCGGTGGTTCAAAGTGAAGCTTGCAGCAGACTGATTCCTTCATTCTCTGTGTCCTTAGTGGCAGCCTGCTGCTCTGTGCGTTAAGCGTAATCAGCGCCTATACATGATCTGCTTCTCTATTTTTCTCGATCGGCAGCCAGATTTCACAGTAGTTACAGTCCCACTCCTCCAGATCTTCATGGGATTCAGCCGAAATCCAGTGGATCACCCCAGCTCCGGAGCATCCCGCAGCACATAGTCTGAAGAAGGGAGCCACTGCGTCACGGCCTGCTCCCGAAGCTTATCCGCCAATTCCATAGGCCACTGGCACCGCTCTGTCTCACAGATCAGATGCAGTCCTGCGGGAATGGGAATATGCTCAAAATTCTGAGCCATCTCCCCCAAATCCCGATCGAAATCTTCCAGCGCCCACTTGGGGAGCTGATAGGCAAAATAGAAGTGATAGCCGTCCGGTGTAAAGTCCTTCAACACCTGGAAGGTGTTTACATATTCGTGTGACATCCCCTCCAGAATGTACTGATACACCCGATTCTTGCAGGCAAATTCGTGATCCTGTTCCCCCTTGTCATTGGGGCTTCCTGTAAAGCGCTTTCCATAACCGGTGAGCAACATTGCCGGTTTTTCTTCAATTCTATAATTCATAATACTGCCTCCTTCTAAAGAGATTCTGATAGACAGGCGGGAAAACGACCGAAGGTTTGCCCCATTGTTGCGAGCCTGAGATGGTGTAATCCCATGAAATTTCTGAAATGCCTTGCAGAAGCTGTCTGTGCTGTCGTAGCCATACTTGGCTGCAACATCAATAACTTTCTCCGTACCGGTGGCAAGCTCTGTGCCGGCCAGGGTCAGCCGCCGATTACGAATGTAGTCCCCCACCGGATATCCGCACAAAATGCTGAACACCCGTTGGAAATGGAAACGAGAGCAAAAGCTTTCCCGGGCAATGGCATCATAGTCCAGTTCTTCTGTGAGATGTGCCTCAATATAGTTGATGCCTCGCTGAATTCCGGTAATCCAATCCATGTCCTTTCCCTCCTGTCTGGCTATATTTTATCAGAAGTCTTTTTGAAAATCCCGATTTCTGGTGCTTACATGTGTCGGGTCGTTCTACCGTGAAACTTTCTATAGCATACCATAGCAGCCCGGATCATCCATGCTTTGCAGATAATCAAACCCAGGATCTTTCGCAATCATGAATCCCGATTGATAGAGGTGCCGAGGCCATTGTCGGTGACACAGGCCGGAACTTTCCACTTTGACGGAATATCTCTTCAAGATTTTAAAAATCGCCTGCCGGGAAAACCGGCAGGCGATCTGCAATTTAGAGATAGCATTCACAGGCAGGATCCTGCCGCTGACAGCGGCGCAGGGTCAGGCAGTTTTTTCATCTGCATCTAAGACTTTCCGAAATTCCCGGAAAACCCGCCGTACAGATTAGACCTCCCCGCTGCGAATGGCAGCCTGAGCAGCAGCCAGACGGGCGATGGGAACACGGAAGGGGCTGCAGGAAACATAGTTCAGACCAATCTTGTGGCAGAACTCAATGGAGGAGGGATCGCCGCCGTGCTCGCCGCAGATGCCGCAGTGCAGGCTGGGACGGACCTTCTTACCCTTTTCGACAGCCATTTCCATCAGAGCACCCACACCGGTGGTGTCCAGACGGGCAAAGGGATCAGACTCATAGATCTTTCCTGCATAGTATGCAGGCAGGAACTTGCCGGCGTCGTCACGGCTGAAGCCGAAGGTCATCTGCGTCAGGTCATTGGTGCCGAAGCAGAAGAACTCAGCCTCGGAAGCAATGTCATCCGCAGTCAGGCAGGCTCTGGGAATTTCAATCATGGTGCCAACCTCGTACTTGAGAGAAGCACCGGATGCAGCAATGACCTCGTCAGCGGTCTTTACAACCACATCCTTGACAAACTTCATTTCCTTCAGCTCGCCAACCAGGGGAATCATGATTTCGGGAACCACATTCCAGTCTGCGTGACGGGCCTTCACAGCCAGGGCAGCCTTGATCACAGCCTTGGTCTGCATGGCGGCGATTTCAGGATAGGTGACGGCCAGACGGCAGCCACGGTGGCCCATCATGGGGTTGAACTCGTGCAGGTCATTGATGATCTGCTTGATGTAAGCAACCGTCTTGCCCTGTGCCTTTGCCAGAGCCGCAATGTCTGCCTCGTCGGTGGGGACAAACTCGTGCAGAGGGGGATCCAGGAACCGGATGGTGACAGGATGACCCTCCAGCGCCTCAAACAGGCCCTCAAAGTCAGCCTGCTGCATGGGCTCGATCTTGGCCAGAGCAGCTTCCCGCTCCTCCACGGTCTCAGAGCAGATCATCTCACGGAATGCACCGATACGGCTGGGGTCAAAGAACATGTGCTCGGTACGGCACAGGCCAATGCCTTCCGCACCAAAAGCCACGGCCTGCTTTGCATCGCCGGGGGTGTCGGCGTTGGTACGGACGCCCAGCTTCTTATACTTATCAGCCAGCTCCATGATCCGGCCAAAGTAGCCGGAGTTGGGGTCGGCAGGAATGGTGGGAATCAGAACATCATAGATCGCACCGGTGGAGCCATCCAAAGACAGGACATCGCCTTCCCGGTAGGTCTTGCCATGGAGGGTAAAGACCTTGTTCTCCTCATCCATCTTGATGTCACCACAGCCGGAGACACAGCAGGTGCCCATGCCGCGGGCCACAACGGCAGCGTGAGAAGTCTGTCCGCCACGGACCGTCAGGATTCCCTGAGAGTACTTCATGCCCTCAATATCTTCGGGGCTGGTCTCCAGGCGCACCAGGACCACCTTCTCGCCCCGCTTGCCATGCTCCACGGCATCTTCGGCGGTGAACACGATGGTACCGGCAGCAGCGCCGGGAGAAGCCGCGATGCCCTTTGCCACAGCCTCGGCCTTTTTCAGTTCCTTGGGGTCAAACTGGGGATGCAGCAGCATGTCCAGGGACTTTGCGTCGATCTGCATCAGGGCTTCCTTCTCAGAGATCATGCCCTCGTCGATGAGGTCGCAGGCAATTTTGATTGCAGCAGCAGCGGTACGCTTGCCGTTACGGGTCTGCAGCATGTAGAGCTTCTTATCCTCAATGGTAAACTCCATATCCTGCATGTCACGGTAGTGGTTCTCCAGGGTGCTGCACACGCCCAGGAACTGCTGGTAAACCTCGGGCAGAATCTCCTGCATCTTCTGAATGGGCATGGGAGTACGGACACCGGCCACCACATCTTCGCCCTGTGCATTCATCAGGAACTCACCCATGAGACCCTTTTCACCAGTGGCGGGGTTACGGGTAAATGCAACACCTGTGCCGGAGGTATCGCCCAGGTTGCCAAAGGCCATCATCTGAACATTGACGGCAGTACCCCAGGAATAGGGAATGTCGTGGTCCATACGATAAATATTGGCACGGGGGTTGTCCCAGGAACGGAACACGGCCTCAATGGCCTTGAACAGCTGCTCCTTGGGATCGGTGGGGAAGTCGGCACCCAGCTGCTTTTTATACTCGCTCTTAAACTGCTCAGCCAGCTCCTTGAGGTCCTCAGCAGACAGCTCATTGTCAAACTGAACACCCTTACGCTCCTTCATTTCGTCAATGAGCTTTTCAAAATATTTCTTGCCCACTTCCATGACCACATCAGAGAACATCTGGATGAAGCGGCGGTAGCAGTCATAGGCCCAGCGGGGATTGCCGGACTTCTTAGCCATGACCTCTACAACTTCCTCATTCAGGCCCAGGTTCAGGATGGTATCCATCATACCGGGCATGGAAGCGCGTGCGCCGGAGCGCACAGAGACCAACAGGGGATTCTCCAGATCGCCAAACTTCTTGCCGGTGATTTCTTCCATCTTGGCAATATTTTCCATGATCTCCGCCTTGATCTCATCATTGATCTTGCGGCCGTCATCATAATACTTGGTGCAGGCTTCAGTGGAAATCGTAAAGCCCTGAGGAACAGGCAGGCCAATTTTGGTCATTTCGGCCAGGTTGGCACCCTTGCCGCCCAGCAGCTCACGCATAGAACCGTTGCCTTCGGTAAACAGGTAGACATACTTGTGAGACATTCGGTTATTACCCCTTTCATTTTGCAGGCAGATCCTCTGCCCATTTCAGTTTGAGTAATGGAAAGCTGTATACTTTCCGGCACTTCAGTATAACACGCCTTTCACAAAAATGCAAGGAGTTATAAGCCAAAAAAATACAATATGCACAATTTTATTTTCCAGAACCGTCCATTTCTCGACTCCTTTCCTTTTTGACTCTCCAAATTGGTAAATTTCTGCCATTCATATTGTCTTAGGAATCGTGATGGTCAGTGTGATTTCCCGTTCCGTTTCCTGCTGTTGGCTCACTGCTGCCACCCCGGCTTTTTGCATCAGATCCAGGCTCTGCCCCAGGTCCCGGAGAAATCTGCGCACCGTGGGAGCCTTCACCGGTTTCGGAGCCTTTTCCTGGGCCGTAAGTAAGCTCTGGATGTATTGCTCTGTTTGACTTACTGTAAGTCCCCGCTGCAAAATCACGCCCACAGCTGCCAGCTTTGCCTCCTCTGAGCCAAGGTTCAGCAACGCCCTTGCATGCCGCTCCGTAAGTCCTCCGCTGCGCAGGGCATCCAGCACCTGGGGAGAATGGCGTAGCAGCCGCAGCTTGTTCGCCACGGCAGACTGACTTTTTCCGATTTGTTTCGCCACCTGCTCCTGAGACAAACCTCCCAGTTTCATAAGCCGGGACAGGCCCTGTGCCTCCTCGATAAAATCCAAATCCCGGCGCTGCAAATTCTCCACCAGAGCCGCCAGACAGGACTCCCGGTCGTCCATGCTCATGAGAAGGCAGGGCACCTCCTCCAATCCTGCCAGCTTGGCGGCCCGGAGTCTTCTCTCCCCTGCAATCAGCTCATAGAGGTTTCCCACGCACCTGACACTGAGGGGCTGCAAGACACCATGCTCCTTGATACTCTCTGCCAGCTCCTGTAGTCCCGTCTGATCAAAAACCTGCCTGGGCTGGGTGGGGTTGTTCCGAATGGAACGCACCGACAAGAATACCACCCGCCCGGTCTCCATGTATGTTTTCAGTTTTCCACACTGCAACGCATTTGCCCTCCTTTGCATCGTCAGCCTCTGTAATTACAATTTTATCCCAATGTTATAAAAAATCCCACGAAAGCCAGAGCCATTTCCCGGGAAACAGCACGACGGTTTTCGCAGGACCTGCAAAAATTGAAATTTTTCCAGCTGTAGGGCAGAATTTCCACCCTACAGTGGTATGATACGCGCAATCAGGATTCCATGATGCTTTTTCTCATGGAGGAAATTGCGTTTTTTTCCAATCGGGAAACCTGCGCCTGGGAGATCCCCACCTGTCCGGCCACCTCCATTTGGGTCTTGCCGTCATAAAAGCGCAGAATCAAAATCTGCTTTTCTCTGGGAGACAAGGTTCCGAACGCATTTTTTAAATCCATTCGTTCGATCCATCTGTCATCCGTATTCTTTGTGTCCCGCACCTGATCCATCACGGTAATGGGATCGCCTCCGTCAGAGTATACGGGATCATACAAAGAAACCGGGGACGCAATGGCATCCATTGCACAGGACACCTCTTCCAATTTGAGGTTCAGGCGGTTGGCCACCTCCTCCAATGTGGGCTCTTTCCCCTGCTCGGCCTGCATAGCCTCTTTGCACTGCAAAACCTTGTAGGCAACATCCCGCAAAGATCTGCTGACCCGCAGGACGCTGTTGTCCCGGAGATAGCGTCGGACCTCTCCGGCAATCATGGGAACCCCATAGGTGGAGAACCGCACCTGCTTGGTCTCATCAAAATTGGAGATGGCCTTCAGAAGGCCAATGCATCCCACCTGAAACAGGTCATCCGGATTTTCTCCTCTGCTTCCAAAGCGCTGAATGACAGACAGGACCAATCTCAGATTGCCTTCCACAAGCTGCTGCCTGGCATCTTCGTCCCCGGCCTTTGCCAGAGCCATGAGCCGCACCATCTCCTCATTTTTCAGTGTTTTCAGTTTTGATGTGTTGACGCCGCTGATTTCCACTTTCCCTTGCATGGTATCCCTCCGGCTATATCTTCAGACCTCTGCGGGCCTGTTTTTCTTTGTCAAGGGGGTATTTCTATTTTTGTATAAAGTCACAATTTTTCACAGTCACCACAGATTCTGCTACCAAATCCCCCGGTTTTCCACAGGCAGAACTTCTATTTTTTCAAATTATTTCGTCTGTTTTTTTCTGACAGCACTTTGCAGACAGCTGTTGATAACCCGGCTTTCCGCCGTGATTTTCCTCTGATATTCTCAAAAATATCTATGATTTTTTCTGTGCAAAAAACGGCATAAATCTGTAAGCCTGTGGACAAATCAAAGTTTTGCACAATCTCCACAGGTTTATCCACAAGTCCACAGGCCTGTGCACAACCTCTGTGCATACAAAGAAGGATTTGACATCATTTTTCGCCCTCAATCTACAAATTGTGCAATTTCTTCGGATGACCAGTGTGGAAAGATTGCTCTGTGAATTCCAGCAGAAATTAGGCTTGACAAACGCCTCACTCTGGCATCGATATCCCGGTCTGTCACCAGAAGCGGGGCCTCCTTTGTTCCTGCATCCATCACCGTGGGGACGCCAACCGCCACCACCGGGACCCCCAGGGTCTTTTCAGAAAAAGCGGCCCGGCTGTTTCCTACACCGGACCCTGGAACAATTCCTGCGTCAGTCACCTGAACCACCCTGCACAGCCGGTCAGCCTCTCCGGCTGCCAGGGCATCCACCACCAGAACCCGGTCCGGCTTTGTGGCCTGTACTACACTTTTGACAATTTCGGCACTTTCTATTCCTGTAGTTCCCAAAACTCCCGGCTCCAGGGCACTGACTGAAGGAATATCTGAGAAAATTCGGGGCAGCGTCCTTCGCAAATGCCGGGTAATCACGAGCCCCCGCAGGGTGAGAGGCCCCACTGCATCCGGTGTCATGGCTCGGTTTCCCAGCCCCACCACCAGCAGGCTCTGCTGCGCATCCAGGCCAAGCATCCGGCTCAGAAGCGTTCCCAGGGCTTGCGTGACCTCCGGTGTAGGCCTGCCGTCCGGACTGACCCATATGGTTTCATAGCGGCCTCTGGGCTTTCCCAGGGCCTGCTCCCCCACTGCATCCAAAATGGTCACCTCATGGTGAAGCACACCGTCTTGCGTCCATTGTCTGGCTTTTACGCCCGGCAATTTGGTGGTGACTCCCGCAGACTTCTCCCACAGACCATGGGCCTCTTCTGCCAAATCTGTGCGTATTGCCATTTTTGTCTCCTCCCTGCCATGTGATTACAGGTAGCTTTTCCGATATTATGAAAATCTATGCAAATTCAGAAAATTTTTTTAAAAAACTATTGATTTTACAGGCCAGAGCAGTTATAATGTATTTCTGCATGATACTGGCTCAAAAGGTCAGTGATACAAACGCTATTGGAGGAGGTGTAAACCGTGCCCAACATTAAATCCGCTAAGAAGAGAGTCGAGTTGTCTAAGGTCGCTTACGAGATGAACAAGGCTAAGAAGTCCGAGATGAAGACTGCTCTGAAGAAGTTCGAGGCTGCCGTTGTTTCCGGCAACCGTGAGCAAGCCGATAGCGCTTACAAGGCAGCCGTCAAGATCGTTGACCAGGGCGTGAAGAATGGTATTCTTCACAAGAACAACGCTGCCCGCAAGAAGAGCAGCATGGCCCTGAAGCTGAACAAGCTGGCCTAATCTCTTGAAAATATCTCCTTCTGGACTTGGTCCGGGAGGAGTTTTTTCATTTTATCCCTATGTATTCCAAAGACGGAGGTTCCCCATGGAACACATTTACCCTTCTTTTTATAAAACCTTCCGATGCAGCGCCAGCCGCTGCCCGGATAACTGCTGCTTCGGCTGGGGCGTGGTGGTGGATGACGATACCGCCGCCTTCTATGAGTCTCTGGACACCCCTCTGGGGCACGATCTGCGCAAGGCCATGATGATCGACGAGGATGGTGACCGGGTCTTTCGGATGGACAGCGGCCACTGCCCCCTTCTCACAGCAGACAATCTCTGCCGGGTGGAGCTGGAACTGGGCCACGAAGCCCCCTGCGCCACCTGCAGGAAGTTCCCCCGCCTCACCCAGGATTACGGTTCGTTCATTGAGTATGGCCTCACCATGGCTTGTCCGGAGGCTGCCAGACTGATGCTGCTGGAGCAGTCCTCCTGGTCCTTGGAGACGGAAATTTCCCAGGAAGCGGCTGAGCCTTCGGACTATGACAGAGACTTCCTGCAAGAGCTTCTGGAGGTCCGCCAGCAGCTTCTTTCCCTGACCTGGGACCCTGAGATAGCGCCCCCACAGGCCTTGTCTCTGTGCCTCTCTCTGGGGCGGTGGTATCAAAGCTGCGTGGATGGCGTAGCCGTTGCTCCCTGGGAAAAGGCCCCGCTCCCCTGTCAGCCGGGGGATCTGTCTTCTTTGCTGCAAGCCCATCTGGATCTGGAAATTCTTACCGAGCAATGGCGCGACCTTCTCAGTCAGGGCCTTTCTCATGCGGCAGATCCCCTTCCGGAACTGCCCGAAAGTCCTATGCTCCGAAACCTGATTACCTACTACCTCTATCACTACTGGCTGCAGGCCGTCAGTGACTATGAGCCGTGTCTCCGGCTTCAGCTTTTGGCCGTGCATTGGATCGTCGTGCGTCATCTGGCACAGGTCCATCTGGCCGTGGACGGGCAGCTGCAGCCCGAACAGCTGATTCGCCTGTTTCAGCTCTACTCCAAAGAAGTGGAGCATGACAGCGTGAACCGAGATGACCTGATGGATCTGCTGGCAGAAGATCCCCGTTTCTCTCCGGAAGCTCTGACCGGTTTGCTCTAAGTCGGAATAAGTTTGTTTCTTCCGGGTATCCTCCTGAATGAAAGGAGGGATACCCATGGAAAATCCGGACCGGATTCCATTCCCATTCATTCCCGAAGTTGGCTTTGCCATTCCGGTAGAGCTTTACCCGGAAGCACTGAAAGCTGTACAGGAATTCCCCGAGGAAAAAGATGAAAATCCGTGATCGCCAGTGGATAGATCCATTCCAAAACCGCTCTCATTCTGACGCTTTCATTCTGTATTCCGGAATGCATGTAAAAATGGGCCGTACAAAAACTTGTTTTTCTTAAAAACGGCAAAATAAATTCCAGCAGGAAACAGGGATACATCCTGATTTCCTGCTGGAATTTTTAAATTTCATAAATTGCAAAATGCTGAGACACGGACTTTTGGTACAGCTTCTTTTCTTTCCATAAGAAAAAATCTATTAAACTGACCGTGTATTCTACTTATTATGCAATCTTTCGTATGAACCATTTGATAATACAAGACAGAATTGTACAATTATTTTTCCGATATGGTACCCGAAATGACCATCATACAGAGTTTATTTGTCAAAGCTCTGCTTGAGCTTTTCAAAGAATTTCGCAATTTTAGGCTGACTGCCGGAATCGTGGGTGCTCTCTTCAAAGCGGTGCAGCAGTTCCTTCTGCTCCTTGGTAAGCTTTGTAGGTGTTTCCACCACCACAGTCACCAGCTGGTCACCTCTTGCCTTACTGCGCAGGACGGGAATGCCCTTTCCACGCAGGCGGAATGTAGTTCCGGTCTGTGTGCCCTCGGGGATGGTATAACGCACCTTGCCATCCAGAGTAGGGATTTCCAGCTCCGCACCCAAAGCAGCCTGGGTAAAGGAAATGGGGAATTCACACACAACAGTAGCCCCTTCTCTCTGGAAGAAGTCATGCTTCCGAATGGCAATCTCAATCAGCAGATCGCCCTGAGGACCTCCGTTGCTGCCGGAGCAGCCCTCGCCCCGCACCCGGATGGTCTGTCCCTCATCCACACCGGCAGGAACCTTGACCTTGACCTTTGTAGATCGGCGCACCTTGCCTTTTCCTTTACAGGTCTGGCAGGGGTCCTTGATAATCTTGCCGGTACCACCGCACTTGGGGCAGGCTGCCGTAGACTGCATGGTCATCCCCATAAAATTCTGGGTGGTCCGAACCGAACCGGAACCATGACAGTTGGGACAGGTTTCAGGCTTTGAACCAGCCGCCGCACCGCTGCCGCTGCACTTGGCACAGGTTTCGATTCTTGTAACAGGTACTTCTTTTTCCGTTCCAAAGGCCGCCTCTTCAAAGGTCAGCTCCAAACGGGCACCCACATCCTCGCCCCGACGGGGGCCGTTGGGGTTTCTGCTTCTGCCGCCGCCAAACAGGTCTCCAAAAATATCGCCAAAACCGGAGAAGGCATCCCCAAAGCCGCCAAAGCCACCGCCAAAGCCGGCGTTGGGGTTGAAGTTGGGGTCTACACCTGCAAAACCGTACTGGTCATAGCGTGCACGCTTTTCATCGTTGGACAAAACCTCATATGCTTCGTTACACTCTTTGAACTTTGCCTCAGCCTGCTTGTCGCCGGGGTTCCGGTCTGGGTGGTACTGCATGGCCTTCTTCCGATAGGCCCGCTTTAATTCGTCGGCACTGGCGGTCTTTTCTACTCCCAGCACCTCATAGTAATCCCTTTTCTTTTCATCACTCATGGCCTAACACCTCGCCAAAATATGCACTGCACAAGCACAAAGCACGGAGGAACCGCAAGTTGGGTCCCTCCGGGCTGTGCGATTGGCAAAATCAGTCGTTAACTTCCTCATAGTCGGCATCTACCACGCCGTCATCGGGCTGACCGGGGTTGCCGGCCTGCTGCTGTGCACCAGCCTGCTGGTACATCTTCTCAGACACTGCGTAGAAGGCCTTCTGTGCTTCATCGGTAGCAGCCTTGATGGCTTCTACATCATTGCCCTTGTTGACTTCCTTCAGCTTCTCAATGGCAGCCAGGATGGGAGCCTTCTCGGATTCGGAAACCTTGTCGCCCAGATCGGTCAGAGCCTTCTCGCTCTGGTAGATCACCTGGTCAGCAGTGTTGTGGGCATCCACCTCGTCCTTGCGTGCCTTATCCTCAGCAGCAAACTGCTCGGCTTCCTTCACAGCCTTTTCGATGTCTTCCTGGCTCAGGTTGCTGGAAGCAGTAATGGAAATCTTCTGCTCGGCACCGGTACCCAGATCCTTTGCGGAGACATTTACAATGCCGTTGGCATCAATGTCGAAGGTGACCTCGATCTGAGGGACACCACGGGGAGCGGGAGAAATGCCGGTGAGCTGGAAGCGGCCCAGAGACTTGTTATAAGCAGCCATCTCACGCTCGCCCTGGAGAACATGGACCTCAACGGAGGTCTGGCCGTCAGCTGCGGTGGAGAAGATCTGGCTCTTCTTGGTGGGAATGGTGGTATTGCGGTCGATCAGACGGGTAAACACGCCGCCCATGGTCTCAATGCCCAGGGACAGAGGGGTCACATCCAGCAGCAGGATGTCCTTCACCTCGCCGCCCAGAACGCCGCCCTGGATGCAGGCGCCAACGGCAACGCACTCGTCAGGGTTGATACCCTTGAAGCCTTCCTTGCCGGTGAGGTTCTTGACAGCTTCCTGAACGGCAGGAATTCTGGTGGAACCGCCAACCAGCAGGACCTTGCCCAAGTCGGAAGCGGTGAGCTTTGCATCGTTCATGGCCTGGCGGACGGGAGTCAGGGTGCGCTCCACCAGATCGGCGGTCAGCTCATTGAACTTTGCACGAGACAATGTCACATCCAGGTGCTTGGGGCCGGTGGCATCGGCAGTGATATAAGGCAGGTTGATATTGGTGGTGGTCATACCGGACAGCTCGATCTTTGCCTTCTCAGCAGCTTCCTTCAGACGCTGCATGGCAACACGGTCCTTGGACAGGTCAATGCCCTCGGCCTTCTTGAACTCGGCAACCAGATAGTCCATAATTCTCTCATCGAAGTCATCGCCGCCCAGACGGGTGTCACCGGCGGTAGCCAGAACCTCAATTACACCATCGCCGATATCCAGGATGGACACGTCGAAGGTACCGCCGCCCAGGTCATAGACCATGATCTTCTGCTCGGTTTCCTTATCCAGGCCATAGGCCAGAGCAGCAGCGGTAGGCTCGTTGATGATACGCTTTACTTCCAGACCGGCAATCTTACCGGCGTCCTTGGTTGCCTGACGCTGGGCGTCAGAGAAGTAAGCAGGAACGGTGATAACAGCCTCGGTAACAGGCTGGCCCAGATAGGCCTCAGCATCCGCCTTCAGCTTTTGCAGGGTCATCGCGGAAATTTCCTGAGGGGTGTATTTCTTACCGTCGATCTCCACTTTGTAGTTGGAGCCCATGTGACGCTTGATGGAAGCAATGGTACGGTCCGCATTGGTTACGGCCTGGCGCTTTGCCACCTGACCTACCATGCGCTCACCGTTCTTAGCGAAAGCTACAACGGAGGGAGTTGTGCGGTTGCCCTCTGCGTTGGCGATTACCACAGGCTCGCCGCCTTCCAGAACAGCAACGCAAGAGTTTGTTGTACCCAAGTCAATACCGATAATCTTAGACATAATTAGTTCCTCCTATATGAATGAAAAATTTATACAATGTTAATTGGCCACCTGGACCATGGCAAAGCGGATCACTTTATCTGCTACCTGGAAGCCCTTCTGGAACACCTGTGCAATCACATTCTCGCCCAGGCTTTCCTCCTCCGTGTGCATCACGGCGTTGTGGAAATTGGGGTCGAAGGCATCGCCTACTTCGCCAAAGGCTGTCACGCCCATTCCCTGAAAAATCTTTTCCAGCTCGGTCATGGTCATCTCCACGCCCTTTTTATAGGCAGCATCCTCTGTGGGCTGCTGCAGGGCCCGGGCCAGATTATCATAAATGGGAAGCAGCTTTCCAATGGTGTCTGCTTTTCCGTTGGCGTAGCTGGTATCCTTTTCCTTCTGAGAACGCTTGCGGAAGTTATCATATTCCGCAGCCAGACGAAGGTGGGCATCCCGCTCCTGATCCAGCTTTTGCTGGAGCTGCTCCAGCTCCCCGGGAGCCTCTTCCACCGCAGCTTCCACTGCTTCGGATTCTTTTACGGTTTCCGGCTCTTCCTTAGGGGCTTCATTATTTTTATTTTTGTTCTTTTTGTTTTCCTTCTCAGCCATGTCTTAGGCCTCCTGTGTTGGTTCTTCATCAGTGCCCTGAGGCAGCTGTTTTGGGCCCTGGCCCGGCTTGGAGAACATCTGCGACAGGTTCTCCGCAAAATAGCTCAGGCGGGCGGTAACCTTGGCGTAATCCATGCGGGTGGGACCCACCACACCGATGAGGCCCTGCATCCCTTCGCCAATGTCAAATTTTGTCACGACCACTGAGGTGTCCCGCAATTCCTGGGCCACATTCTCAGGACCGACAATAATCTGTGTTTTCTCTCCGCCCATAATGGCGGGAAGGTTGGAAATGGCATCTTCATCCAGAGTGCTCAGCACCTCCTGTGCCTTTTCCACATCGTGATACTCCGGCTGGTGCAGGAGCCTGACCTGGCCGCGAAGGGCAACCTCCGCATCCTGGTGACTTTTCAGCACCTGCTGTGTGAAATCCACGATCACGGGAACCAGAGAGGCAGCTGCACCGGCATTTTGGATCACCCGGTTCAGAAGCTCTGCCGTAAACTCCTCAGCTGGAATCCCCGTCATACTGGCATTGAGCACTGCACTCAGCAACTTCAGATCCGTCTCCGTCACATTGAGCGGAAGCTTGATGAGCTTGTTCTTGACCACATCTGCCGAAGTCATCACCACAAGGATGAACTGCCCTGCCTCTGCCATCAGGATCTCAAAGCGTTTCACCGTCGCACCGCCACGGCGGGCTGCCACGGTGTAGGCCGGAAGATCTGTGGCCTGAGAAACCAGCTTTGCCACCTTATCCAGGACCTTGTCAAACTCCTGCATTTTCATTTCCATGGCCCTGTTCAGATCCTTGGTCTCGTCAACGCTGAGTTTATATCCCTGCATCAGCTCATCTACATACAGACGATAGCCTGCCGGGGAAGGAATCCGTCCTGCGGAAGTATGAGGCTGTTCCAGCAGCCCCATCGTAGTGAGGTCTGCCAGCTCATTTCGGATGGTGGCAGAGGAGTAATTCATATCCGGCATGGAAGCAATGGCTTTAGAGCCAACCGGCTCCGCTGTTCTGATGTACAGATCTACAACCGTCTGAAGGACCTTCTTTTTTCGGTCTGACAGCTCCATGGGATCATCTCCTTCTGTTAGCACTCCTTTCTCTCGAGTGCTAAAGATACTATACAACTCAGAAGGCTTATTGTCAAGGGGCTCCGGAGATTTTATTTTGAACAATTTGTGAAAAAGGGCGCAACGGCGTAAATTCCTTCCTTTTTCTTTAAAATCCCGCCTTTCGCCTTGTTCTGCTGTGGAAATCATGGTATCATATTTCCCGGAAAGGACGGATTCTATGTGGACGGTATACATTCTTCGTTGCAAAGACGACACTCTATACACAGGTATTACAGACAATCTCCCCCGCCGGCTTGCTGCCCACAATGCGGGGCGGGGTGCCAAATACACCCGAGGTCGTGGCCCCGTAACGCTGGTACACACAGAACCGGCGGAGGACAAATCCTCTGCTCTGCGCAGAGAATCGGCCATCAAAAAAATGACCCGTGCGGAAAAACTCTCTCTGTGCCAAGCACAAGGGCGGAAGCTGCCATAAAAGCAGTGTATCAAGATGCGTTGTGTCGTTCCATTAAAAAACCGCTGCCAGATAAAAAGTGAGGTGTCACGAACAATGACACCTCATTTTTGCTGCAAAGAAAGAACCTGTGGTCGTTCTCTGTACTACAGCCACATTTCTTCCACATGGTATATATAGTCCAGGCTGCGCAGAGCTTCAATGATCTGTGCATGGGTTTTGTACTTTTTCAGCTCCTGGCTGCTTATGGAAATGGCAATCGAATAGACACTCAAACCAGAGTGGGCATAGGCGGGATTTTTCTCAATGTCATCAATTTTCAAGCCCAGCCTGCGAATGGTTGTGACAAAGTTTTGCAGGTAGTTGCTGTCCTTCAATTCCAAATGGATTTCAAAATGATTGGACCGGTTCTTTAGATATTTTTCAGCTTTTGGAAACCAGGAAAGGCAGATCATCAGTGCCGCGAACGCTATGACGGTCACGGTATAAAACCCGGCCCCTGCGGTGAGGCCTATAATCCCGCCGGTCCACAATCCCGCCGCTGTGGTCAGGCCTTTCATCTGGTTGCGGGAGCTGAACAATATACACCGGACACTGACCACCGCAACGCCAATGATTGTGGCCCCGGAAAGAATAAAATAACCCCTTTCATAGCAGCTCGTTAAGTAGATATCCAAAAGCATGGAGACTGTGGTTGCCAGACAGACCGAAATAAAGGTCCTCATTCCCGCAGAATGTCTCTTGCTTGACCGTTCACACCCAATAATTGCCGCCAGAAAAAACGAAAGTCCGATCCGAAACACAATGCTGCTCCCATTTAATCCCTGGGACCACATTCCCAATAATTTCGCAGTTGGATCGATCATTGATACGCCTCCATTCAAACAGTTTATTCAGGGAATTTTGCACCGTCCCCTAACAGTACCCTTGGCTTTCTGCCGCCTCCGTAAAGGCGTGCTCCTCCTCACTTACGGACTCTTGTGCCAATTCCTGCTGAATTTTTTGGATACGCGCAATCAGCAGGTCCACGGAGGTCTTTTGGTCCCCCTGCGGAAATGCTTCTTCCACCACAACAATATCTTCCAGCTGATTGGAGTAGGACTTGGATAAATACAGAGCAATTTTCGCACACGCCGGTCCGATCAGCTCATACAACACACTGGAGGCCAGTATGACCGTCTGCAATGCGCTTCCCATTTCCCCTCCTAGCGTTCTGGCGCCCAGGGCAGCCAAGCCAATGGCCACACCAGCCTGGGGGATGAGGGCCAGTCCGAAATAATTGCGGATATCTCCGGGCTTTTTTGTCCAGAGGCAACCTAAAAATGCGCCTATATATTTCCCCAAAATGCGGAATACAAAATATAAAATTCCAATTTCCAGCAGCGGCACACCGCCGATCGTCCCGGAGGGCCTCATAAGGGCGCTCAAATCAAAGGCGATCCCGGAACGCACGAAAAACAGCAACAGTATGGGCGGACTGAAATAGTTCAGCTGCTTAAACAGCTTGTCGTCATCCGTGAGATTGATATAGACCGTTCCCATGGACATACATCCCAAAAGCGGAGATACCCCAATGGCGGCGCAGATTCCGCAAAATGCAAACAGCAAGGCAATCAATATAATTAAGCGGTTGTCTGTGGACCGCCGTTCCTGAATCAGCAGCTTCATAATGAGGCCAAAGATCCCGCCCAGTATCAGGACCCCAAGGTTTTTGGCAATGGGAATCACAATATCCAAAATACGGATGGATGCACCTGAAAGAGAGGACACCGCAATAGAAACGGCAATGCTGTATGCCAGAAGCGCCACAATATCGTCATAGGCAACCACCTGCAGCAGCGTGTCCACAAACTCCCCTTTCGCCTTTGTTTGGCGAATGGTCATCACCGTAGATGCAGGCGCCGTAGCCGATGCCAAAGCAGCCAGCACAACAGAAAAAGCAAGCTGAAGCCGCAGCACAAAAAAAGTCAGGATAAATACAAACACCGAAGCCAGCAGTGCCTCGGACAGCGTAATCAACAGTACATTTCCGGCATTTCTTCTAAGCTTTGAACATTTCAAAAACTCTCCCGTACTGAATGCAATGAAGGCCAGCGCAATGTCTGCCAGAAATTCTGTTTTTTCTATCATATCATGGGGAATACAATCCAGGAAAAATGGTCCAATCACAATACCGGCCATGATATAGGCGGTTACATTGGGAAGCTTCAGCTTTTTTGTAAGCCGTGTCATCAAAAATCCGCTGAAAAGCATAATTGCTACGGAAATAATCACAACTGCAACGGATGATTGCGAATACAGCGTTTGGTACAAAGAATTCAGCATGTTTACTCTCACCTCTGCCAGAATATATCATTTCAGAGTCACCTTGCACTCCCTTTGGGATCATACACACCGCAAAGGTAGTGCATTTCATGGAAGATCGTCCGGTTTCTCCCTCCTCTTTGTTTGAAATTCTCTCTTTCCTATGCTATGATATTCTAGATTTGTTTAATCAGAAATGCAACTTATGGTTTTTTTGTTATCCATTCAGAATTTTTATAGGTAAGCGGGGTAAGGATATGTTGGATGCAAAACTGGAAACACTGCTTGTTGTTGCAGACTGCAAAAGCTTCACAAAAGCGGCTAAATTACTGTCTCTTACGCAGCCGGCCGTCAGCCATCATATTGAGCTTCTGGAGCGTGAATGCAATGCAACGCTCTTTCTGCGGGGAAAAGGGGAATTTAGGCTGACAAAAGAAGGAGAAATCGCAGTCACCTATGCCCGTAGATTAAAAGCACTGCATCAAAAAATGCTTTCCAAAATTGAGGATGAAAAGAGGCATATTTCTCGATTCCGTATAGGAATTACTCACACCTCAGAAAATAATACCATTACAGAAGCTTTGGCAAAATATGCCGTGCAGAGTTCCGAGGTAAGCATCACAATTATTACGGAACCCATAAATATTCTTTATGATATGTTGGAAAATTATGAGCTGGATATTGCAATCGTAGAAGGCAAGCGTCTGTCGGCAAAGCTGAATTATTTTATGCTGGATACTGATTACCTTGTGTGCGTTGTGAGCAATGAGAATCCCTTGTCCAAACAGTCCATGGTCACGGTCAATGAGCTAAAAAAGGAAAAGATGATTTTGCGTCTTCCCACTTCTGCCACAAGAAAGCTGTTTGAAGCCTCTTTGCTGGGCATAAACGAATCCATTGATGGATTTAATGTCTCTTTGGAGGTTGATAATGTGGGAATAATCAAGGATCTGGTGCGAAAAGATTTCGGAATTTCCGTACTTCCCAAAAGTGCCTGCATCAGCGACTTCAAAAAAGCTAAGCTCAAAATATTGCCCATTGAAAATCTGAGCATGATGCGAGAAATGAATATTGCTTATCACAAAGACTTTTCCCATTTAGAGGTGATAAAGGATATTGTACAGCTATACCAGCATTTGATATTACCCAATTAAAAAAGTCCCCATGGAGAAATCAGCACAAGCTGCCACTCCATCGGGACTTTTCATCAGACTTTTGTAAGATCTTAAAAACCGTAAATGCTGCCGGATCAACACAGGGTTCTCGTTATATTACCCATAACCGCATGTCCTAACAAGCACGGCTGCTCAATAGTTGGGCAGTGTCTCTCTGGCCAATGCAACATAGTGTCGGGCCGAAGCAGTCATATCTTCAATCTGCTCGTGTGACAATTCCTTCACAATCTTGGCAGGACTTCCAAGCAGCATGGATCCGGCAGGCGCCACCATTTTTCCTGTGACCAGGGCACCGGCTCCTACCAGACAATGGTCGCCCAGTTTGGCTCCTGTCAAAATTACGGAACCCATCCCAATGGTACAGCAGTCTCCGATTTCACAGCCATGAACAATGGCGCCATGGCCAATGGTACAGTCCTTTCCAATGGTAGTCTTTTCATGCAGCACACAGTTGTCCTGAATGTTGGTGCCTGAACCAACAGAAATCGAGCCGCTGTCGCCTCGCAGCACGGCCCCATACCAGATATTAACGTTCTCCCCCAGGGTCACGTCTCCCACCACCGTGGCATTGGCTGCCTTAAACGCACTGCCCTGCTGTTTCTGTTCCATGGAAACGCCTTCTTTCTTTCTATTATGGTTGTATCTTAACACAGCGTCCGATTTATTTCAAGAAAAACGATTTTTGTGGAAAAAGGCATTTACAAACCGGAACAGCAGGCGTATAATGGCACGCAGAACAATTAAAGAGGTGTGGTAAATGAATCGCGATCTAACCGTGGGAAAACCGTCCACCGTATTGTGGAAGTTCTGTTTGCCCCTATTCGGAAGTGTCATTTTCCAGCAGCTGTACAATATCGCCGATAGCCTGGTTGCAGGCAAATTTATCGGCGATAACGCTCTGGCCGCCGTGGGAAATGCCTATGAAATTACCCTGCTGTTTCTTGCTGTGTGTTTTGGATGTAACATCGGCTGCTCTGTCATTACCTCACAAAAATACGGAGCCAAACAATATGGTGAAACTCGGACCACCATCTACACTACATTGATCTCAACCGGTGTACTCTGTTTGGTGCTGATGCTGATCGGATTTTTGGGACTGGACAAGATGCTTCACATCATCAATACTCCTGATGATGTATTTGCTGACACCAAGTGTTACTTGGACATCTATATCCTAAGTCTCCCCTTTGTCTTTTACTATAATGTGGCTACCGGCGTCTTTACTGCACTAGGTGACTCCAAAACTCCTTTTATTTTCCTGGTATTCTCTTCCATTGCAAACATCGGTGCAGACATTCTGTTTGTAAGCGCATTTAAAATGGGTGTCGCAGGCGTGGCCTGGGCTACTTTGATTTGTCAAGGAATCAGCTGTGTGCTGGCCGTCTTTACCGTGTTGATGCGGCTGAAAAAAATCCCCTCCGAAGGAAAGGTTTCCGTCTTTTCCTGGGCCATTCTGGCAAGTATTTCCGTGGTTGCCATTCCCAGTATGCTCCAGCAGAGCTTCATTTCCGTGGGTAATATCATCATTCAGGGCATTATCAATTCCTTCGGTCCTGAGGTCATGGCAGGCTATGCCGGTGCTATCAAGCTGAATAATCTGGTGGTAACTGCCTTTACTACCCTTGGCAACGGTATTTCAAACTACACTGCACAAAACCTGGGAGCCGGTAAGGCTGACCGAATCAAAGAAGGCCTGCGGGCCGCTCTGAAGCTTGTCTGGGCCATCTGCATCCCCCTGTCTCTCATCTACTTCTTTGTTGGTGACAAGCTGATGCTGCTGTTCCTTGACAATCCCACAGGCGGCGCCATGGCAGCTGGCGTGCAGTTCCTCCGGATCGTTGCTCCCTTCTATCTCATTGTCTCCACCAAGCTGGTATGTGACGGTGTCCTGCGGGGTGCAAAGCTCATGAAGCTGTTCATGATCTGCACCTTCAGCGATTTGATTCTCCGTGTGGGCCTTGCTAAAGTGCTCTCCACCTTCCTGCACATGGGAAGCGTTGGCATCTGGCTCTCCTGGCCCATCGGCTGGGCAATCGGAACCGCATTGTCCGTTTTGTTCTATAGAAAGTGGATTCGTACTGAAACAGAGAAGTTACATTGATCCCGTTGAGATTCGTCCCGTCATTCTCTTTTAAGGGAAGCAAGTCTTTCTGAATGTTATAAACAGCCGCAGTAACCCGATTATAATTTGGGGATTCTGCGGCTGTTTTCCCTTATTCTAAAAAAATAACACTACAATTTCGTTTTCTTTCTCTGCATTTCTTTGTCTTACCCATTTTGATAACCGGTAATTAAAATGCAGGGATTTTCTTTCTGATCAAGCCAAAGCAATGTCGTTATCATGTCGGATTCTGACAGCCCCACACAACCGCCAGTTGCCCCCTGGCTGCAATGCAGGAAAATGGCACAGCCACGGTCCGCAATGGTATAAGGCGGGGTGTTGTATTGAATCACGCAGGCGTAGGCATAGGAATCGGAATAATCCTGCAAATGCTCCACATCGTCGTAGTTCCATGTCTCTGTGAGGGCAGGGTCGTTTCTCTCCTGCCAGGTATTAAAATAAACAGAGTCCCCATCACAGACCCAGTCCGAATTCGGAGTGACATCCCTCCATGGCATCTGAATGCCATCCGGCTTTTCCCCATTGCCAAAGGCAGTGCCAAGTCTCCACAGTCCAGCCGGTGTTGTGTTTGTATTGCGTTTCCGATTATGGGCGATGCCATTTGAGCCGGTGTGTCCATGCATCCGTGTGAGCCCGGCTGCCGGGGCCCAGGAGTTGTCTTCCTGTCTGTCATAACAGGTCGTATACGTCTGTACTCCGTCCGTTTCTCTAGCTGCAACTAAAATCAGTTGATTGCACCCCAGATCATCCAGATCCGAAAAATCCAATCCTTCTACTGCCATCCACTTTTCCAGAAATTCCATGTCTGTACACCCTTCATCCCTTGGAAATTCCGCTTCTCTTGCCATATTCCAGGTGGACGTGGTATCTCCCGGCTGAGGCTGAATGGGTTCTCCGGATTGCGGTACAGACTCCGGCAACGCCGGAGAAACCGCTCCTGTTATCGCTGGCTCTGTTTTTGTTGTTTCTTCTGTCTCTTCCGTTTTTACGGGTTTCGTTTGAACCGGCTTTCCTTCGTTGATGTCGGGAGCAGGCCGAATCTCATAGATTACAGTACCTGTTTTCTCATTCAGCCGATACAGCCAGTATTCTTTTTCATTTGGTCTGTATCCTGCCAAAATCCGTTCTCCTTCTGTCTCAAGGCTATTCAACTCCTCTGAATTCAAAATCAGATTGGAATACTCCGCCACAGGTACTCCCTCACTTTCTTTTGTCCAGGCAGACGAAGCATGTTCCCGATACAGATGGATGCCTACGGCATCATGGTTCACATCTTGCCGGAAGGTTGTACTATGATCGTAGGCCGCACTATAAAGCAGAGTAAACGACATATAGTGGCTGTAATCATCCCTGTCCGACCCATCGCTTACTTTGGAAGCCGCGATTTTCTGCCTTACATGAATATCAGTCAGCATCGGGTCAAATGCCAAACCCTCCACCTTAAAATCCAGCGTTCCCGGCTCTGCTTTCATCTGTTCTATCGTCACTGTAGCTGCAATCCGTGCAGATTCCATTTCTTCCTCCGAAAAAGGAAAGACCGTTATTTCCTCCGGCTGACGAAAGATCCGGTACTCTTTTTCTGCATCTTCCTCTGTATACTCCGATTCTGTTGTTTCAGGTATCTTCTTCGGTTCTGTTACCTCCCGCGGAATGATGGTTCCTGTATTCGTGCTCTCTTCCACGCTTTCGCCGCAGTCCGAAAAACACAGCACCATTGTCAGGGCAATACAAATAAAACTTACGGGTTTCATTGGATCCACTCCTCCTCTTATTTGATTTCCCAATAAAGAAACGGCACCTCTTCTCTACTGGGTTACTCCCATTGTAGAGAAGAGGTGCATCATGGATATGCAATGAACTGCATCAAGACGGCATCTTTTGAATTTTTGTAGAACATCCGTTGACATCAATATAAAACTCAATCTTAGCAACTTCCCGGAGCTGTTCTCTCCGATCATAGACAATATAACTTTCACTGGCTGCGTCCACTTCAGATAATATGGAAGATGGTGCTGTAAGCAATTCCACGGAGTTCATATATACAGATGCAAATTCAGAGACAATCCCGGACACCTGAACTTCTTCAAAGAAGCCCTCTGCCGAAAAGTTAATGTTCAATATGGTTCCGGTCTGGTCATCTATCTGTAAGCCGATGCTTTGCATCTGCTCTGGGTTCTTATTTCCCAGGGATACATTCCAAATTACATTCATTTTTTCCCGTTCTTCCTCCGAATAGCAGAGAAACGCCATACAAGCAACCGAAAAATCTTCATAATTTGCAGGAATCAGGTGATGTTCTGCATAGGGTTTCAGCCCTGACAGGGCAGCCTTTCTCACTTCCTCAGCCGTCATTTTTGCGTCCGACCCGGTAATACTAAGTTGCTTTTCACAGAGCAGCGATAACTTGTCTTCGTAAGACAATGTCACAGGCATGATGTCACCTGGTATCGGAATTTCCTCCATCTCCATATAATAAACCTTTTCCGTTGCAGGCGCATCCTGAAATTGTAGCACTGTTTTCGGAAGCCTGCCGCACAAAAGAAGAATGGCAACTGCCAGAAGAAGGATACAACCATTTTTAGTCCGGCGCATTTTCCTGTCCTCCTGTTTGGCTCAGCATTACAAGCACCTGCGTACCTGTCCCCGGAGAGCTGATGATCTTCATATGTCCATGATGGAGTCTTACAATTTCCTTGCACAGTGCCAATCCCAGTCCTGCACCGCCTTGTTTCCGGGATCGGGATTTATCCACACGATAAAACGCCTCCGTAATTCTTTCCAGTTCCTCTGAAGCAATTCCCCGCCCTGTATCCTTCACCTGAAATTGGCAGCCATCGGGAAGGATGGTTCCGCTAAAAAAGAGGCTCCCCCCGCCCTCCATAGATTTTGCTGCATTGTCCAGAAGATTGTATAAAAGCGACTTGATCAAGTCTGGCTCAAAGTGTACATTTCCATACGCTCCGTGGAATGTAAACCGGATGTTTTTCTCCCGGAATCCCGGACTGACCGTCTGTGCCACTTCCCGTACAAAGCCGTATAAGTTCACTTCCTGCGTGGCGATCTCTTCCTTACGAAGCAGCAAAAGCTCCAAAAGCCTGTGAGATAAACGCTCCAGCCGTTTCCCTTCGGAAAAAATATAGTCCGCTGCCACCAGTCGTTTTTCTTCCTTCAGCTTGTCCTGTCGGAGTAAATCCGCATAACCAATCATAGTGGTCATAGGTGTCTTCAATTCGTGGGAAAATGCTCCCATAAATGCTTCTTGACGCTCCATTTCGGACTCCAGTTTGCGGACATTTTCCTGAAGGTTATCTGCCATACAATCAAAATCCCTGGATAACTGTCCAAATTCGTCCTCAGATGTCAGGTTGGTACGCACCGACAAGTCCCCATCTGAGATTTGCCGCACTGCAATCGTTAATTTTCTAAGCTTTCTGGTCAGTCCAAAAGCAAATACTGCCGCAGTAAGAACCCCCACCAAAACCACCACAATATAACTTCTATAAAAAATTTGTAACTGCATGTCCCGATTTTTATAGACAGACGACAGATCATATCTTGCTAACACCATCATCGTTCCATCGTCCAAAGTCACAGAACTTTGAATCAGTAACCCATAGCCATGGGTATCTTTCAAATAGGTGTACGCACATTGATTTTCTTTTTGGGAAAGCGCAACACCGGTGGAAAGACAATCAGGAGCGTTTTGATAGATCACTGCATCGTCCATGGTAAGCAAGATCCCCTGCGCCCCTGTCTTTGTGCTTTGAGCCAGGGCATCTGTGATACTTTTGTCGTCACTGCGCAGAGAACACAGAAGAGACAGGGTATGCCGCATGGATTGATAATTCCAAGATAGCCGCAGTCTGTTCGGATAATGCCCCATGAAATGAAACTGTAATCAGAACCGTTCCGCCGATTCCGAATGTGAGTGCAATCAGCAGCACAATGCAAAGCATCAGCTTCAGCCGAAAACTCAAACCTTACACCTCCAGACGATATCCTATGGCATATACCGGCTTCACTTTTTCCTCCCACCCCACTTTTTTCTTCATACGCTGCACATGAAGTTCTACAGTACGTGTATGGTCTGGGTAATCACTTTCCCAAACGCGCTCATAAATGGTACTTTTATATAGAACGATACCGGGATTGCGTGCAAAAAGCAAAAGAATTTCATATTCTTTCCTGGTTAATGGGATTTCACAGCCATTTCTGGAAACGGTCATGGAAAGCGTGTTAATCTCCAGATCACCCACATGTATTGTGGTTTTCAGCTTCCCATGACGGCGCAGCACCCCTTCCACTCTGGCCAGCAGCTCCAAAATATCAAATGGTTTTACAATATAATCCTCTGCTCCCATTCTAAGCCCCTTTACCCGATCACACACTCCACTTTTAGCAGTAATAAAAATTACAGGAGTTTCGGTAGAGCGTATGTACTCCATCAGTTCAAACCCGTCTATCCCCGGCAGCATCACATCCAGCAAAATCAGATCATACCATTCCTTCTCAATCAGATTGGCTGCCTTTATTCCATTGTCCACACATGTACACTGATAGCCGGCATCAGACAGGCTTATTTTCAGCAAATCAGAAATTGGTATTTCATCTTCCACAATCAGAATCCGAACCAAAGTAATCCACTCCAATTACAAAATATCGATTATACTATATCATATCTGCATCATTCATGCATCACAACAGATATAAAAAAGAGAACCCACCAATGGAATATTCTCTCCTGTGTTGGCGTTACCTATCTTCCCGAGTAGGGTAAGTATTGCCGCCCAAGGGGCGCCTTCTTATATAGACATAAAAAAGAGAACATTCCGGTGGAATGTTCTCTCATTGTGTTGGCGTTACCTATCTTCCCGAGTAGGGTAAGTATTGCCGCCCAAGGGGCG
>JARIBV010000086.1 GCA_029257335.1 Faecousia sp. | reverse complement strand
CTGAAAATAAATCAGTAAACAGCTTTTTTGCAAGTGCTATCAATCTGCTATCAAACAGAGAAGAAATCCTCACTGAATTGCCACTTTTCCGGCTCAAGAGCCGTGTTTTTCAGCAATTAGATAAGATTTTCTTATTCCCACTCAATGGTGCCCACGGGCTTGGGGGTGAGGTCCAGAAGAACGCGGTTGATGCCGGGGACTTCCGCGGTGATCCGGTCGGTGATGCGGTGCAGCACCTCGTAGGGGATCTCTTCAATGGTGGCAGTCATGGCATCGGTGGTGTTTACTGCACGGATGATGGCGGGCCAGCCTTCATAACGCTTGCTGTCCTTGACACCGACGCTCTTCATGTCGGGAACCGCAATGAAATACTGCCACACCTTGCCGGCCAGACCGCAGTTGTGGAACTCTTCACGCAAAATGGCGTCGGCTTCCCGCAGAGCGTGGAGACGATCCCGGGTGATGGCCCCAAGGCAGCGCACACCCAGGCCGGGGCCGGGGAAGGGCTGACGGTAGACCATGCTGTGAGGCAGGCCCAGGGCATCGCCCACCATACGGACCTCGTCTTTGTACAAAAGACGCAGAGGCTCCACCAGCTCAAACTGCATATCCTCAGGCAGGCCGCCTACATTGTGATGGGCCTTTACGCCGTCAGATTCCAAAATGTCGGGATAGATGGTTCCCTGTGCCAGGAAGGCAACGCCCTGCTGCTTGGCTGCTTCTTCGTCAAATACCTTGATGAACTCGCCGCCGATGATCTTGCGCTTCTTTTCCGGCTCGCTGACACCGGCCAGCAGATCCAAAAACCGGTCGGTTGCGTCCACATAGACCAGGTTGGCATCCATCTGCTTGCCGAATACTTCGATGACCTGCTCGCTTTCGCCCTTGCGCATGAGGCCGTGGTTCACATGAACACACACCAGCTGCTTGCCGATGGCCTTGATGAGCAGCGCGGCAACAACGGAGGAGTCTACGCCGCCGGACAGTGCCAGAAGCACTTTCTTATCACCCACCTGCGCGCGAATGGCCTCCACCTGCTCGTTGATAAAGGCTTCTGCCAGGGCAGGGGTGTTGATGCGGGCCATGGTTTCCGGTCTCTTGTTATTCTCCATACGATTTGACCTTTCCTTTCTGGGAGGAGCCATTTATGGGCCGTCCTCCGATGTCTGTTGTTCTATATAATAATGATACAGTGTGAGTTTGTCAATTAGAAAATACGGAAAATGACGCATGTTCGGCGCCGGTTTCTCTTTGGCGTCCCATCCACGGGGATTTCCGGCTATTTCGGAGAGATACTCCTATTATCGCTTCTTTTTCCCAAAAACGCAAGAATATATTATGAGGAAATTTTGCGAATATGTGTATATTTCTTTTGTCCAGGATGCACAAAAGAACAAAGATGTTGACAAGTCAACAAATTTCGGATATAATCTCACTCATAGATTATGTCAAAAGGAGCTTTTTTATGTCAAAGGTTCGCATTATTACCGATTCCAGTACGGATATTCCCAAAAGCACTCATCCGGCCCTTACGGTGCTGCCCATCAGCATCCGGTTTGGAGAGCAGGAATATCTGGACGGTGTGAATATTACAAGGGCCGGATTTTATGAAAAGCTGGTGGAGTGCGACACGCTGCCCACCACCAGTCAGGTGCCCCCCTTTGCCTTTGCGCAAGCCTATGAGCAGGCCCGCCGGGCAGGGGAGCAGGTGGTAGTCCTGACGGTTTCGGACAAGCTCTCCGGCACCTATCAGAGCGCCGTTCTGGCCGCACAGGAGGCCAAGGAGCAGGTCTATGTGGTGGACGGGCACAGCGTGGCCATTGGCTCCGGCATTCTGGTGGCCTATGCGCTGAAGCTGGTGGAGCAGGGGAGAAGTGCCCGGGAGATCGCCGGGGAGCTGGAGCGGGTCCGGGATCGGGTGAAGGTGATCGCCCTGCTGGATACGCTGGAGTATCTGAAGCGGGGCGGCCGGATCTCCAAGGCGGTGGCCTTTGCCGGAGGACTCATGTCCATCAAACCTGTGGTCACCGTAAAGGACGGGGCCGTGGAGCTTCTGGGAAAGGCCAGAGGCTCCAAACAGGGCAACAACATGCTGGTGCAGCAGATCCAGGCGGCCGGGGGAGTGGATTTCTCCATGCCGCTCCTGCTGGGCTATTCCGGTCTCAGTGACACCCTGCTGCAAAAGTACATTGCGGACAGCAGCAGTCTCTGGGAAGGAAATGTACGGGAACTGCCTCAGACCATCATCAGCGGTGCCGTGGGAACCCATGTAGGCCCCGGAGCCGTTGCGGTGGCGTTTTTCAGAAAATAAGAGGGCAGAGTGTCTGAAACAGCTGCGGATCCATAAGAAGCCACAGACCCGGGAAGCCGAAGGAGTCGGCATTCCCGGGTTTGCCTTCTTTCTCCCCCTGTGATATACTGAGGAAACAGAAAGGGGCGGTGAAATGAAGCTTTTAATTGTACGCCACGGAGACCCAAACTATGAGATCGATTCTCTGACCGACACCGGATGGAAAGAGGCGGCGCTGCTGGCCGGACGGCTCAGCAAACTGTCCGTAAAGGACTTCTATGTTTCCCCACTGGGGCGGGCCAGAGATACGGCCAGCCTGACCCTGAAGGCCATGGGACGCCAGGCTCAGACCTGCCAGTGGCTCCGGGAATTTGCACCCAAAGTCCAAAAGCCCATGGAACAGCAGCAGTCCGTTGCCTGGGACTGGCTTCCGGAGCTGTGGACCAAAGAGCCGCGGTTTTTTGACCGGGAGGCCTG
>JARIBV010000134.1 GCA_029257335.1 Faecousia sp. | reverse complement strand
CTACACCCGCAACACCCTGGATCTGTCTGCCATACCGGTGCTAAAAAATCTCAGCCATCTTCCCGTGGTGGTTGACCCCAGTCATGGCACGGGACAGGCCAAGCTTGTTCAGCCTATGAGTCTGGCTGCCACCGCTGCGGGAGCCGACGGCATTATGGTGGAGGTGCACAACGATCCCGAACACGCCCTGTGCGACGGAAATCAAAGTCTGACCCCCCATGCGTTCGCAGCACTGGCGCAAAAGGTTCAAAGGGTCCGCTCCGCAATTTGCGACGAAAACGAAACTGCTACATGATCTATTTTAGGGGGAATCATTGTGAAAGAACTCCAAGTTTCTGCCTCAAAAAAATACAATGTCAAAATCGATTCCGGGATTCTGTCCGGTTTAGGGCAGGAAGCCGCACTGGTCACATCCGGCCGGGTGGCGGCTGTCATTTCCGACGACACCGTATTGAACCTGTATGGTGCCAGAGCCATAGCTTCCTTAAACCGAAGCGGATTTCAGGTGTGTTCCTTTTCCTTTCCTCACGGGGAGGCCTCTAAAAACGGAACCACCTATTTGGCACTTTTAAACTTTCTGGCAGAGCATCATTTATCCAGAAGTGATTTGATCGTTGCACTGGGCGGTGGTGTCACCGGAGATCTTGCCGGATTTGCGGCGGCAACCTATCTTCGTGGGATTGCCTATATTCAAATTCCAACTACCCTTCTGGCTATGGTAGACAGCTCTGTGGGAGGAAAGACCGCCATTGACCTTCCCGCCGGAAAAAATCTTGCCGGTGCGTTTTATCAACCCAGTCTTGTGTTGTGTGATCTTTCTCTTCTTGACACATTACCTTCTGCCGTATTCTTGGCTGGCTCTGCTGAAGTCATTAAATATGCGGTATTGGCAGATCCGGAATTCTTTTCTCGCCTGCTCTCTACCCCGATCCAGGCCCAGACAGAAGAGGTGGTGGCTCGTTGTGTGGCCATCAAAAGCCAGATCGTAATGCACGACGAGTTCGACAAAGGACGCCGTCAACTCCTGAATTTGGGCCACACCATAGGGCACGGTGTCGAATTGGCCAGTCACTACCAAATCACCCACGGTCTGGCTGTATCCATTGGAATGGCCATGATTGCCCGAGCCGCGCAGGCCTTTGGATTCTGTTCTGCCGAAACCACACAAAGGATTTTAGATATTTTGCATCAATATCACCTGCCTACAGGCACCACGCTGCCAAAAGAAGCGCTGCTGTCTGGCATGTGCAATGACAAAAAGCGGCTGGATGACCGGATCACCCTGGTTGTCCCCAGAGAAATCGGCACCTGTGTACTTCACAGCATTTCTATGAAAGAGCTTCCGTCCTGGCTGGAAGCCGGATGGAAGGAGGACCGTTCATGGATTTGACCATAGAACCGACCCTCCTCCGCGGAACGGTCCGTGCCATTGCGTCCAAGTCCGCAGCACACCGTATCCTCTTGGCCGCAGCCTTGAGCCACTGCCCTACCACATTGGAACATCTCGATCTATCCGACGATATTCGGGCCACCATACAGTGTCTGAAAGCAATGGGCGCCGCCGTCTGCCACAACCAAACCACAGCCAGAATCCTGCCCGGCAGCTTCGCAAAGCGGTGCCGGCTTCCCTGCAGAGAGAGCGGAACAACGCTTCGCTTTCTTCTTCCGGTGGTTTCCGCGCTGGGAATACAGGGTGATTTCATCATGGACGGTCGTCTTCCCCTGCGGCCCCTGGGGCCTCTGGAACAGGAACTGGAGCGCCATGGGATGACATTCTTTCGCCCCGGTGCAGATTGCCTTCAGGTAAGAGGCGTGTTGTCCCCCGGAGAATATATCCTTCCTGGAAATGTCTCCAGTCAGTTTATTTCAGGTCTTCTGTTTGCCCTGCCTCTTCTTTCCGAAGAAAGCACTTTGGCCGTCAGCGGCCCGCTGCAATCTGCCTCCTATGTGGAGATGACATTGGAGATTCTGGAGCAATTCGGAATCCATATTCCATTCAGAAACGGTATATTTCAAATCAAACCCGGCATTTACGCAGCAAGCGGCTCCCTTCCAGTAGAAGGAGACTGGTCAAATGCGGCATTCTGGCTCACTGCGTCCCATCTAGGCAGCAACTTGACCGTAACCGGTTTGCAGCCGAAATCCACCCAGGGAGACAGAGCCATTGTATCCCTGCTTTCAGAACTGGGCGCCGGTTCTGTCATAGATGCCGCCCAAATCCCGGATTTGATTCCGATTTTGGCCGTGGCTGCCGCCAATGCCGGAGGCGAAACCCATTTTATTCATGCCCAGCGCCTGCGAATGAAGGAATCGGACCGGATTGAAAGCGTGTGTCACCTAATCAATGGGTTAGGAGGCTGTGCCATTGCTGCCCAGGATAGCCTGACCATCCACGGGTCCGGGCTTCGAGGCGGTGTTGTGCACACATTTGGGGATCATCGCATTGCTATGGCCGGTGCCATTGCCGCCACTGTCTGCAAAGAACCGGTTACCATTCTGGACTCCCAGGTCGTGAAAAAATCCTACCCCAATTTCTGGAAGGACTACAGAAATCTGGGTGGAACCATAAAGGAGCATACCCATGAGTAGTTTTTACGGCGAAAATCTTCGCTTTACCATATTTGGACAGTCACACAGCCCAGCCATCGGTGTCACAATCGAGGGAATTCCTGCCGGGCACCACATTCAGTTTGAAGAATTGCAAAAATTTTTAAACCGCAGGGCACCAGGCCGCTCCCCTACTGCCACAGCCCGCCAAGAAGCCGATGTCCCTTCGTTTGTATCCGGCCTTGTGAATGGCATTACCTGCGGTGCCCCCATTACTGCCATAATTGAAAATACGGATGTGCGCACACAAGATTACCAATCTCTAAAAGATTCTCCTCGCCCCGGCCATGCGGACTTTACCTCTCAGATGAAGTTCCACGGGTATCAGGATCCCACCGGCGGCGGTCATTTTTCCGGCAGGCTTACCGCCCCTTTGTGCATAGTAGGAGGAATCTGTCTTCAGCTTCTGAGATCGGAAGGCATTTGTGTGGCTGCTCATATTCAGTCCATCGGGCCGGTTCAGGATTCCACCTTTGATCCGGTCTCAGTGGATGCTGCGCTTCTCGATTCCATCCCCGGAAAAGCCATGGCACTTATTGACGATTCTAGGGCAGCGCACATGGAACAGGCGATTTTAGAGGCAAAATCCAATGGAGACTCCCTGGGGGGCATCATTGAGTGCGCCGTTGTTGGGCTTCCGGCAGGGCTTGGTGATCCCATGTTTGCCGGTATGGAAAATCGGATTTCTCAGGCGGTATTCGGGATCCCCGCAGTTCGAGGGATCGAGTTTGGAACAGGCTTTGCCGCAGCGCAGATGTTGGGCAGTGAGCACAACGATCCATATGATTGGAAACATGGGCAGGTTCGCACCCGGACAAACCATCATGGCGGTATTTTGGGCGGGATCACCAGCGGAATGCCTCTGATCTTCCGCACTGCACTAAAGCCCACGCCCTCAATCGCCAAAGTACAAGAAAGTGTCAGCCTGCGTCAGAAACAGGGGATTTCCATACAAATACAGGGGCGGCACGACCCCTGTATCGTTCCCAGGGCGGTTCCCTGTGTAGAGGCTGCCGCTGCCGTTGCCATTTATGACGCATTGCTACAGAGAAGAAAGGAAGGATAAACCATGGATCTCCTGGATTATCGACATCAAATGGACGAAATCGACGACCAGCTGGTGGAGCTCTTCCAACGAAGAATGAATCTGGCCGGAGAAATTGCGGCATACAAGAAAGAAAAAGGACTGCCCATTCTGGATGCAGGCAGAGAGCGGGAAAAAATTAAAACGGTCTGCTCCAAAGTCGCACCGAATATGCGCAATTTTACCAGTGTTCTGTATTCCTCCCTCTTTGAGCTGAGCCGTTCCTACCAGAGCCAGCAAATGCAGCAATTCACAGATCTCAGCGATCAAATTTCAAATGCTATCCTGAACACCACCCCTCTGTTTCCCCAAGATGTCTCCGTGGGGATCTGCGGCGTAGAAGGCTCTTTTGCGCAGCTTGCCTGTGAAAAGCTGTTCCGGACTCCCTTTGTCCTATACTTCAATCAATACGAAGGAATTTTCTCTGCTGTTGAGCAGGGATTGTGTCAGTATGGCATTGTTCCCATCGAACACAGCGCAGCAGGCTCTGAGAAAAAGATCTATGATCTCATGATACAGCACCGATTCTGTGTCGTTCGGTCGGTTCGATTAAAAATCGATCACAGTCTTCTGGCAAAGCCCAATACAAAACCGGAAGCCGTACGGGAGATCGTGATAAATGAACAGACCGCCGGCCAGTGCACCGCTTTTCTCAAGTCTCTGAATCCAGACATTCAGGTCACCGTCTGCGAAAACTCGGCAATCGCCGCAAAAACGGTGGCAGACTCTCCCAGAAATGACATTGCGGCCATTTGCTCCCGCAGCTATATGGAGATGTACGGCCTCAAGAGCCTGCGCACCTCTGTTCAGGACCCAGGAAATAACAGCATCCGGTTTTTCTGTATTTCCAAGAATCTGGAAGTCTATCCCGGCGCAAATTGCACCAGTATTCTTTTACCTGTCCCCAATAAGCCCGGTGCGCTATACAAGCTCCTTGCTCGCTTCTATACACTGGGAATCAATATCACAAAATTAGAAAGCCGATCCATTCCCTCCCGGGATTTTGAAATCCTCTTCTATTTGGATTTAGAGACCTCCATCTATTCCCAGGAATTTGCCCAAATTATCTGCGAGCTTTCTGCCAGCACCGAGGAATTTACTTACCTTGGTTCCTATTCCGAGGTGATATAAAAATGGAGCGTTACGGACTGTTGGGGCGGACTCTGGGGCACAGCTACTCCCCTGCCATCCATCAACTGATGGGGTCGGCTCCATATACCTTGTTTGAAAAGGAGCCGGAGGAAGTGGCCTCTTTTCTGTCCTGTCCCGAATGGACCGGATTGAATGTGACCGTACCCTATAAAAAGACCGTTGTTCCTTTTTGTGATGCACTTTCTCCACTGGCCTCCAGATTAGGCAGTGTCAACACGTTGGTTCGGCTGAAAGATGGAACCATCTTCGGAGACAACACGGACGCCTTTGGTTTTTCCCAAATGCTGCACCGTCTCGGCGTGAAATGTGCCGGAAAAAAGGTTCTTGTCCTGGGTTCCGGCGGTTCTTCCGTTACCGTACAGGCTATTTTAGAGGACCTGGGTGCGCAGGTTGTTGTCATTTCCAGAACAGGTGCAGACAACTACACAAACCTGGAACGCCACCTGGATGCCTCCGTCATTGTCAACACCACCCCGGTGGGCATGTATCCCCAAAACGGAACGGCCCCCCTGTCTGTGCGGCAGTTTCCCCACCTGGAGGGCGTTTTGGACCTGATTTATAATCCTTCCCGCACCCAACTGATTCTGGAGGCCGAACAGCTGGGGATTCCTAGGCAAAACGGTCTTTTCATGCTGGTTTCTCAAGCTGCCCGTTCCTCCCAGCTCTTTACCGGAAGAGAAGTTTCCCGGGAAATGATTGGACATATCTGCCGCCTGATTTCCTTCCGCATGGAAAATATCGTCCTGATCGGAATGCCCGGATGCGGGAAGACCACCGTTGGGCAGGCCCTTTCCCAGGCATTGGGAAGAACATTCATCGACACAGACGACATAATCCGCAAAGAAGCCGGGATGGACATTCCTACTATTTTTTCAGTGGAAGGAGAGGCAGGATTCCGAAAAAGAGAACATTCTGTCTTGCGTCGGCTTGGCGCAGAAAGCAACCTTCTCATAGCAACAGGCGGTGGCTGTGTTACGCAGGAATCCAACTATCCGGTCCTCCACCAAAATGGAACCATCCTTTGGCTTACTCGCTCGCTTTCCCTTTTGGAAACCACCGGCCGGCCTCTCTCGCTGGCGAAGGGTACGGAGCAGCTCTATAAAGAAAGAGCGCCAATGTATACACGATTTGCAGACCATATCATAGAAAACACCGGTACCGTGCAGGAAACTGTAGGCCGGATCCTGGAGGTGCTGAATCAATGAAACTGCTGGTTTTAAACGGTCCCAATCTGAACCTTCTGGGCTTGCGTGAGCCGGAAGTGTACGGCCCTCACAGCTATAAAACTCTCTGCTCCAGAATTCAGGAACACGCAGATGCAATGGGCGTACAGGTCACCATCCGTCAAACCAACCACGAAGGAATTCTGGTGGACTGGATTCAGGAAGCGTATGGAGTGTATGACGGAATCATCATCAATCCCGGGGCCTATACCCATACCAGTGTTGCCATTCTGGACGCAGTAAAGGCCGTTGGCCTCCCAACCATTGAAGTCCATTTATCTGATACAACAAAACGCGAGGCATTCCGACGGATCTCCTATATCCGCTCTGCCTGCGTGAAAACCATACAAGGTCATGGTATCGAGGGGTATTTGGAGGCCATCACCTATTTCGCGGAACATCCTCCGGCCTGAATTTTATATTGGAAAGGGGTCAGGCGGAGAAACCGCCTGACCCCAAAGTTTATATTCATTCTTTTTCATAGAGGAATACGCCGCCGAAGCCTATTCCGGCACATCCTGTGGCCACGTGGGAACCGGGTCTCGCTGCCGGATGCAAATGCACTTTCCATGGTCCAGCAGGATCTCCGGACATCCCAGGCTCCCACCATAAGGAGAAGCCATCGCTCTGCTGAAGGCGCCGACTCCATGAAAAATCAGAATATCCCCCGGCTCTACCTCCGGCAAAACATATCTGCCGCTGTACAGTTCCACCCGGTCCATAATCGGTCCTGCCACATAGCAGGTCTGCCTCCCGGAAATCGCATAAGAGCCCAATACTGAAATATGGTACCGAACCCCCGGCAGAATGGTCCTGGGAAGATCCGCAATGGAGGCATCCGTTCCCACGATCACATTTTTCTGCCGCTTGACACCACGGACCCGGGACAGAAGGATTCCGGCAGGCGACGCCAAATACCGTCCAACATCCGTATGGAACGCCATATGCGCAAACCCCATAGCTTCCGCCTTCTTGCGCACCAAGCCTGCTTCTTTGGGAAGGTCAATCATTCCCTCATGTCTCTTGTCCCAGAAGATCCCTCCTCCCAGATTGCACCAGGAGACCTCAATTCCTGTCTGCCGCTGCACTTCCCTTGACAATTCAAGAAGAAATTGTGTCTCTACCTCAGGATATCCCTCTACCACTGCAATGGGAGCCGACTGCATATGCAGCCCTAGCTTGGTAAACCCCGCACTGGCTGCACATTTTGCCGCCTTTAAAAGCTCCTGCCAGCTCATACCAAATTTATTGATGCTGCGTCCTCTTCCTATAGCAGGAACCATGAGCTGATAATCCGGCTGCACCAGAAAGCCCAAAACACGATTTCCATAGTTCTCGGGAGAAACCATGGATAACTGCTGCGCATTGTCCAGGATCACCGTTGCTCCCACAGACTTTGCAGCCTCCCAGTCCTCCTGTGTAGGGAAGCAGGCATAAAATAAAATATCCTTCGCTCCTGCCTGCTTTGCCAAAGAAATATGCCATGCATTGCTGCAAAAAAGTCCGCATCCCATCTGAACCAGTACGCGAAGCAATGCCGGATTCTCCATTTGGTTCACCGGGAAATACTGTCGGTAGCCTTGACACCAGGAAAATGCGTCAAATAACGCCCTGCTCTGCTTCTCCAAAGTCTCCCGATCATATACAAGAAGTGGTGTGCCATATTCTTCTGCTAGATTCCTTAATGTTTCTGTCTCCCCAAAGGGAATGTCTAGTTCATAGTCCTCTTCCATACCGCACCTCATCTACTGGCAAAATGATAAATGGCAACAGACTGGATTTCTCCAGCTGACACCTCAAGGATTCCATAGGAGCCCCAAAATCCGCCGCATGATCCGGGGTTCATCAAAAGAAGTTCTCCTTCCTTCTGACAATAGGCCTCATGGGTATGGCCAAACAGGGCCACCTGGGCGCCGGCCTCCAACGCTCCGTAATAAAGGCGCTCCAATCCCATCTTGACACCATAGTGGTGTCCGTGGGTCATAAAGAAAGAAACTCCCTCAATATTGCAGCATATAGTCTCCGTTTGCCCCGGAGCCGTCCTGTAGCGATCACAGTTTCCCACGACCTGATAAACCGGGATGGGATGCTTTTGCAGCACCTCTCCATCAGCCCAGTAATCACCCAAATGAATGATCAAATCCGGACTTTCGCCCCGGATGGCTTCTTCCATGGTCTCAATACAACCATGGGAATCTGAAAGAATCAACAGCTTCATATTCACGAATCTCCTCCCAATGGCATATAGTAGTACCAAAGAACGGGTACCCTGTGTCATATATTATAGCAGGCATCCAGACAGGAGGCAACCAAAATGCAGAAAAACCCTAATTTTTCTACGGAGGATATGAAAAAGCTTCTTTCCAGCCCAGATGGGATCCGACTTCTGACACTGCTGCGCAGAGACGGCGGAGATACCCTTATGAAGGCCTTTGCCGCAGTGCAGGCAGGCGACACAGAAGCAGCAAAGAACCTGCTCTCCCCTCTTCTAGACAATCCGGAAACCAAAGAGCTTCTGTCCCGGCTAAGCGGGAGGTGATGGGATGGTAGATTTTAACGAGATGCTGCAAGGAATCATGTCAAATCCCCAGGCGGTTGAACAGCTCAAGACCCTTGCCCAGGGTCTTGGCATTTCAGACGCTCCCACTATGCCTGCGCCTTCCCCGGCCCAATCCCAGCCGGATTTCAGTCAACTGCTTCAAAGCTTTCTCCAGTTGTCCAGAAGCACTCCCATCAATCCCCAGCAGATGGCACTTTTGCAGGCTCTAAAACCCTTTATGCGGCCGGACCGTGCCGCCAGACTGGACAAGGCCATTCAGGTGGCGCGGCTGTCTCAGCTGGCAAGCAATGCTTTCCAGCAGATGGGCCCTCAGCTTTTTGGAGGAGGGAATGGACATGTATAATCGCTATACCCCAAACCAGGACGGCTCCTATCAGAAAGATCGGATGCCGGAGCATCGTTCTGCACCACCCAAGTCCAATGCACCTCACAGCACCACACTGGCCTCTTCTCATGCTTCGGAACCCCGCCGCAGCAATGAAGTCCGCAGTGTGCTGGAAAGCCTGCTGCCCGGAGGGATTGACACCGGCGATCTTCTCATGCTTCTGATTGTGCTGCTTCTGCTGCGAGACGGTTCTGAGGAAGCTCCCAGCGCCCTGCTTACCATTGCTCTTTTTTTCCTGCTGGGAGACTAACCGGCTTTCCCGATTCAACAGGCAGCACATACCCTGAAAACCATGAATCTCCTTATTGCCTTTTCCCCACATATTTAAAAAATCAGTCGATTCCGGACCGGAACCGACTGATTTTTCATTGATATTGCGCCTATACTTCTTTTGTCACACCTGTTCTTCGTTCTTTTGCAAGACCGCCTGCCATATGATGCACCGTTCCATTTAAAAATCTGGCCCGACAGAGTACATCCTCCCCAAACCGCTCTCGCAGACTGTCTACCGTATGATCCAGTTGTGCCTTTCGTTCCATCTGAATGGGGTCCGCATCAGAAAACAAATCAAACTGTCCGTCCCGTTCCTGCGCCAGGCGGCTCACCTGTACGCCCAGCTGGCGCAGGGGGATTCCGGGATTCCATACCTCATCAAAGATTTGGCAGGCCGCTTCATACAGGGCCTGTGTCACATCCGTAGCACCCGGGAGCTTACGCTGATGTGAACAGGATTGAAAGTCCGTTGTTCTCAGGCTTACGGTTACGCAGCTTCCGGTTTTTCCATCCCGCCGCATTCGCATTCCCACCGTTTCACACAAGCTCAAAAGCACCTCATGGGCGGTTTGATAGTCTTTTACATCTCTTGGCAGGGTGATGGAATTTCCATACCCTTTGTTTTCCTCCTGGGTCTGACGCACAGGTTCGGCACTGCGTCCGTTGGCAAAGTGCCAAATGACCTCCCCTTGCTTTCCGAGGAGCCTGCGCAGCTGTTTCGGCTCTGTATGGGCCAAATCTCCGATGGTCATAATTCCTAACCGCCGGAGTTTCTGCTCCGTAGCCCGTCCCACAAGGAACAAATCCCGCACGGGCAGAGGCCATAGTTTGGAAGGGACCTCCTCCGGAAAAAGGCTGTGCACTTTATTGGGCTTTTCAAAATCTCCCGCCATTTTGGCCAGAAGCTTATTACTGGAAACCCCGATGTTGACCGTAAAGCCCAGCTCTTCAAAGATTCGCCTGCGCAGCATTTCCGCTGCCTGCATGGGCGGCCCGTAAAGAAGCTGCGTCCCGGTCATATCCGCCCAGGCTTCATCTATGGAATACTGCTCGACCGCCGGGGACACCTCTCGCAGCAGCGCAATCATATGACGGGAACACTCCACATACAGCCCATAGTCCGGCTGCACCACCTGCAAATGGGGACATTTCTCCATAGCCTGAAACAGCGGCTCACCGGTCTGAATTCCATATTTTTTGGCAGGGCCGCTCTTTGCAAGAATGATGCTGTGCCGGGAAGCCCTATCTCCCGCAACCACAGAAGGCACCTGCCGCAAGTCCTCCTTCTCGCCCAGCACCATGACCCGGTAGGCTGCCGTCCAGGAGAGGAAGGCACTGTTTGCATCAATATGAAATACTACACGCTTTGCCATACGCTCTCCCTCAATATACCCATCGAATCAGCTCCCAGTCATGGGAGCTGACAGTATATTTCAGTTCAAATACACGCTCTCTGCCCTCTACCTGCGCCCGACAGAGGTAGATCATAGATTCTATTCCCACATA
>JARIBV010000128.1 GCA_029257335.1 Faecousia sp. | reverse complement strand
GCGGACAGCTGGTTCTATGCCACCATGTCCTATGACTACAACACCGACAGCATTTACTGGAATCCCTGTATGAACGCAGGCCTTTCTCCTCTGAATCTGGTTCGTCTGGTAGACGGCGGTACCCGGGCGGTGGTGATGGACATTGGGGATGTTTCCACCAAAGCTGGGGTGGAGCAGACTGTGATGTTCGCAATTCCTGACGAAGAGCCGGAAGCAAAGCAGATCCCGGTTGAGGGAATCACCATTACCAACGCAGAGCGGGTACAGGGCTTGGTTGGAAGCCGGATTCCGCTGAACACCGAGACGGTTCCTGCCCGCCCCACTGTCCGAACCAAAACCTGGACCTCTGACAACGAAGAGGTAGTGCAGATCGATCATTATGGCGTAATGCATCTGGTGAACCCCGGCAATGCAACCATTACGGTTTCCATTTCCAATCGGGAGCCTGACGGCCGCACCTTCACGGATTCAATCGAAGTAGAGGTTTATGAATCTGCCGGACATATGGATGCATTTCTGTGTGCCGACGAAGGCGGCTCCGGTTACTATGACTTCTGGATTTCCATGCAGGACTATGACCTGCGGCATGGGCAGGTGGGACAGAGTATGATTTCCATTTACTCTCTGCGCACCGGCATCTATTATGATGGTTATTTCTACGCAATTACCAACACCAATCAGCTGCTTCGGATCGATGAAAAGGACCGGGGATCTTATGCCACGGTGGGAACGGTCTCTGACCACCTGACCGGCATGGCTTTGGACAATACCACCGGTACGGTTTATGGCATGACCTACGATGGGGATTTGGTTACCCTGGATCTGAATACTGCGCAAATCAGTAGGATTGGGGCCACGGATGCAAAGGTATATGCCATAGCGGTTGACAAAAGAGGCGTCCTGTATGGTGCCGGTTCCGAAAACAGCTATACGGATGGTACCTTGTATACCATCAATCAGGAGACCGCTGCCTGCACCAAGTTCTGTGATCTTCCCTGCAAGGTCTATGCAGGCCCGGTGTATTATGGAGAGGTTCAGTATAATCCACAGCTGGCGTATGATCTTGGTACCGACCGCCTGTACCTGAATTCCGGTTCCTGTACCAAACAGCTGAAGGGCTATGATGGCGTGTATATGATTCAGTTGGGCGCAGAAACTCCCAATGTGATTGAACTGGGCGGAATTTCTCTGGAAATGCGTGGCGCCATCCGCAAGGGAGATGTGTACCTTGGCCTCATGTCCTTTATCCCTGAGGACAGTGAACTGCCGGTACACAGGGTCAATGGCCTGATTATGGAAAAGAGCTTCGGCCGTGTGGAAGCGGGTAAGACCACCAAATTGACCGCACGGGTTCGGCCCTCCAATGCAAATGACCCGACGCTTACCTGGAAGTCCTCTGATGAGGGGATTGCTTCTGTTGACGATCAGGGCAATGTGACCGGCGTTTCGGCTGGTACTGCCACCATTACGGCAACCAGCAATGAGAACAGGGAAGTCTGTGCCACCTGTGAAATTGAGGTGATCAGCCTTGCGGGACCCCAGTCTGTTGCCTACACTGCGGTTGTAGGAGAGGATGCTCTGTATCAATTCAACCCTGCGCTGCCCGCGCAGACCGCCGAAAGGATCGGCACGGTGAATGGGAAAGTTGCCGGGGTTGCCTATGGCAAGGACTGCCTGTATATCGGGGTTCTTGAGAACAACGACATCAAACTGTATTCCTATTGTTTTGAAACCGATGAAATGACCTTCCTGGCCAAACTGGTCACCTTTGGCAGCCTGAAGGGCCTTGCATACGATGAGCGGAACAATCTGCTCTATGGCATTGATGGGTTCTACATCTTCCAGTATGACCTGAGCAAGGTGGAAAACAGCGGCGGCACCTTGTGGTATTCCGGCTATGTGATGGATGGGGACTACTCCATGCTCAACGGCATAGCGGTTGTGGATGAAACGGTTTACTACACTGGAACCAACTGGAACGCAACCTCCACCATGCTTATGAGCTATGACAAGTATTTGTCTGTCCGCACGGTAATTTCCAAAGACATCGGCCTCAATACTATGGCGAAAAAGACAGAGATGGCATACGACAGTTCCATCGGCAAGTTCTATATCTCCGATGTTGCCGAGAACCTGTATACCATGGAAATTATAAACGGTACCCAAGGCGACTGCAAAGCAGAAGTTCAGCCGGTAGACAAGGTAGGCAATGGCCTCGCATTCACGGGCCTGGCCATCAAGCCAGGGGCAGAGTAATCAGGATTATTCCTGACAGCGCATAAAATGGAAGCCTGGAGGCACATGCCTCCAGGCTTTTGCACAGAATTTTCCTGCATTACAGGTCCAGTTCCATTCCGTCGTAGGCTGGGATGACGGGGGCCTGCCGCAGCGCTTGCTCCATGTCCTTGTACAACCAATTTCCGTTGTGAGAAAAATGTGTAATGACCCATTTTGTCTGGTCGGTTGTGATTTTTTCACGGTCCAGTCGTTCTTTCAGATTCAGCACATCCTCAAAGCCCATGTGTCCCCAGTATTGGGAAGCGCACTTTCCCATGGTACAGTCAGCACATACGCAATGGACGGATTTCCCGTGGAGCCCCTGATAAAATTCCTGACGCAGTACCCCGGTATCATAGAGATGGAGGTAGCACACACCGTCTTTTTCCAATAAGTACACAAGAGCGTCTTCGGTTTTCATATGACTGGCAGGAAGCGCCGTGACTTTGTATGCTCCCAGCATAAAGGTATCCAATGGCTTTATTTCATGGGGAACCAGATACTCCCAAATGGCAGGTTCTGAAAACCGCTGTGCCATCTCTTTGAGCAGACCAATCACAAAGGAATTCCCATAGATATGCAGCTGCTTCTGTCCCCAGTTTTTCCCATACCCGGGGAGTCTCATGAGCAGATCCATGGGGTAAAAATGGTCGTCATGGGAATGAGTCACCAGAAGATACGCAATAGCAGACAGATCGATGTGATAACGCAGCATGTGCAGATAGCTGTCTGCCGGAAAATCGATCAAGATAGTCTGATCGATAAGGGTCTGCGCTCTGGTGCGAATTTCTTTACCGCCAGTTTTTCTGGCATGGGAGCAAACCGGACAGTTGCAAAACAGGGCGGGAATGCCTTCTGCCGCTGCGGTACCCAGCATTTTGATATGCATCATCATCCCTCCAGGATACAATCGGTCTTCCGAATACTGAGATATCCGGAAGCAAAAATCGTTGTTTTATACAGGATATAGCGGTGAATTGCAGAAAAGAAAACAAATAGACAAGCAATCAGAGGAAAAGCAGAGTGGAAGCTGTGATAATTACGAAAAAACATTGCGTAACTTCCTGTATATAAGGACTCAGGAAGGGAATTTTCCTCCCTGAGTCCTTGCCTGTCAGTAGGCTTTCACGGTGAATTTTGAGGGGCTTATGCGTATAAGGCGGCAAAAACAGTTTTGGCCGCGGCAATGGTTTCCTCAATGTCCTGCTGGGTGTGGGCAAAAGAGAGGAACATGGCTTCAAACTGGGCAGGAGCCAGATAGATGCCGCGCTCCAGCATGAGGCCAAAGTAGGCGGCATATTTCTTCAGGTCGCTGCGTTTTGCGCCTGTAAAGGACTCCACGGAATCCGGTGTGAAGAAGGGGGCCACCAGGCTGCCTACCTGATTGATTTGTACGCCGGCTCCGGTTTCTGCGGCGGCCCGGCGCATACCGCAGGCCAGGGTATTGGCCTTCTGGGCGATTGCGGTGTAGACCTCCGGATGCTCATTGAGATAGGTGAGCTGGGCGAGGCCTGCGGCCATTGCAACGGGGTTTCCTGCCAGAGTACCGGCCTGATAGACAGAGCCACAGGGGGCAATGTGCTCCATAAGCGCACGACTGCCGCAGTAGGCACCTACAGGCATACCACCGCCGATGATTTTGCCGAAGGTGACCAGATCGGCCCGCACATGGAAATAGCTCTGGGCACCGCCTTTTGCAAGACGGAAGCCGGTGATTACCTCATCAAAAATCAAAAGCGCCCCGTTTTTGTCGCAGATGCTCCGCAGCCCTTCCAAAAATCCGGGCTGCGGGCCTACGACGCCCATATTGGCGGCTACAGGCTCCACAATAATGCAGGCGATCTCATTGGGATTTTCGTCAAACAGACGCTGCACGCTTTCCAAATCGTTATACTGTGCCGTCAGGGTGTCCTTTGCGGTTCCCACGGGAATACCGGCGGAATTCGGGCAACCACCATCCATGGCAGAGGAACCTGCCTTCACCAGCATACAGTCGCTATGCCCATGGTAGCAGCCTTCAAACTTAATGATTTTATCCCGGCCGGTGGCACCTCTGGCCAGACGAAGGGCGGACATGACAGCCTCAGTGCCGGAGTTTACCATGCGCACCATTTCGATGTTGGGAACCATCTGTGTCATAAGCTCGGCAATTTCCACCTCTCTTTCGGTGGGAGCACCGAAGGAAAGACCGTCAACAATGGCTTTTTCAACGGCCTGGCGGATGACGGGGTGGTTGTGGCCCAGAATCATGGGGCCCCAGGAACAGACATAGTCGATATATTTATGGTGGTCCACATCCCAGATATAGGCGCCGTCGGCTCGGGCAATGAAGCGAGGGGTCAGGCCTACCGCGCGATAAGCTCTGACCGGGCTGTTGACACCGCCGGGAAGCACCTGCTTTGCCCGGTCAAACAGGGAAGAAGAAGTATCCATTACCCGATATCTCCTTTCTGAATGGCTGCGGCCAGCTCCTTGGCATAATAAGTAATGAGGATATTGGCACCTGCACGGAACACGGACAGGGCAGACTCACACATGATTCTGTATTCATCCACAAGACCTGCCTGTGCGGCGGCCTTAATCATGGCGTATTCCCCGGAGACGGAGTAGGCTGCCATGGGAACTTCAAAGGCATCCGAGCATTCCCGGATAATGTCCAGATAGGAAAGGGCAGGCTTGACCATGATGATGTCCGCACCTTCCTCCACATCCAAAGCGCATTCTTTCAGCGCTTCTTTTCGGTTATGAGGGTCCATCTGGTAACCTCTGCGGTCACCAAAGGAGGGGGCAGACCCGGCTGCCGACCGGAAAGGACCATAAAATGCAGAGGCATATTTGGCGGAATAGGCCATAATGGGGAGATTCTGGTATCCGGCTTCGTCCAGTGTATGGCGAATGGCAGCCACTCGGCCGTCCATCATGTCGGAGGGAGCAACCATATCGGCACCTGCCACGGCATGGGACAGTGCGGTTTTTGCCAGCAACTCCAGGGTCTGGTCGTTGTCTACTTCATGGCCGCACAGTGCGCCGCAATGACCATGATCTGTATACTCGCACATACATACATCCGTAATCACATAAAAGTCAGGATAGCGTGCCTTGATTTTCCGGATAGCCTGCTGAATGACTCCGTTGGGGTCCCAAGCAGAGGAACCCAGGGCATCTTTGTGGGCAGGAATGCCGAACAGGATGCAGCTGCTGACACCTGCATCCACACACTGGGCAATTCCTTCCTCCACGGCGTCCAAACCGTAGCGATACTGTCCGGGCAGAGATTCGATGGGCTGCTTTCCGGACAGTGTTTCTTCCACAAAAACGGGGTAAACCAGACTGTCCGGGGAAAGTCTGGTTTCTCGGCACATGCGCCGAATCACATCGCCATGTCTCAGACGACGGGGTCTGTGTACAAGTTCCATATTATACTCCTTCCGTAATCCGTTCAATCAGCGACTCAATGGTTGCCTCTTTGGCGGTAATGGTGTTCAGGTTATATTTTTTGGCCTCCGCCTCCGTCTGTGCACCAATACAGACCGCAATGATCCGGGAGTAATCTGCATTTCCCAAGGCGGTTACAAACCCTGTGACGGTAGAGGCACTGGTGAAGGTAACAATAGGGGGGGATTCCTGCTCCAGCAGATCACGGATCAGCTCTGCTTCGGAGCAGGGGTACCGTGTTTCGTAGCAGCGAACATCTTTATAGGAGATCTGGTTCCGTTCCAGTGCATCTGTGAGGGCCGGGCTGCCCAGCTGCGCCCGAACAATGAGGACAGAACCGTTCGGCCGGGCCTCACACAGCGCCTCGCCCAGATGGGCACCGTCATAAACCGACGGGATCAGGTCTGCATGCAGCCCATATTTACGCAGCTGCCGGTCTGTTCCGGGGCCGATGGCTGCAATTTTGATGCGGCCCAGGGCTCGGACATCTCTGCCGGTTCGCAGCAGCAGATCCATGAGCGTGGAAACCCCCGCAGGGCTTGTGAATGTCAGCCACTCATAGGAATCGATCTGCTCCACGGCCAGCTCCAGTTCCTGACAGGGAACGCAGGGAACGGTTTCAATGCAGGGAAACTCCGTGACCTCTGCGCCCAGGGCCCACAAGCGGTCAGACAGTGTACCGGCCCGCTCCTTCGGTCTGGTGACAATGACGGACTTGCCCTTCAAAGGCAGCTTGTCGAACCAGTCAAACTGGGAAGACAGAGAACAAACCTTTCCCACAATGATAATGGACGGACTCTTCACCTGAGCGGCTTCTGCCACGGCGGGGAGGGTGGAGACCGTAGCAAGAATGGGCCGCTGTGCGGGAGTGGTTCCCCGCTCCACCACCGCAGCCGGCATGTCGGGCGCCATACCGGCCTCCAGGAGACCGGAGCAGATGTTGGAAAGGGCAGCAACGCCCATCAGAAATACAAGGGTTCCACCGGCCTGCACCAGTGCGTCAAAGCGGATATCCAGTGGCTTTCCGGCTCTTTGATGACCGGTAATGATATGCAGGGAAGAGCAGAAATCCCGATGGGTGACCGGGATGCCGCCATAGGCAGGAACCGCTATGGCAGAGGTAATGCCGGGGATCTCCTGAAAGGGGATCCCGTACTGTGCCAGCAATTCCAGTTCTTCTCCGCCCCGGCCAAACAGGAAGGGATCTCCCCCTTTCAGACGGACCACACGCTTGCCGGCTTGGGCTTTTTCCAGAAGCAGCGTGTTGATTTGCTCCTGGGGCATAATGTGGTGGCTGGACTCCTTGCCCACATTGATTCGCTCTGCCTCAGGGGGGATCATGTCTAAAATGGCCTGACTTACCAGGCGGTCATACACAACAACTTCTGCGGATGCAATGGCCTGCCGTCCCTTGATGGTCAGAAGACCAGGATCACCGGGGCCGGCACCAACCAAAATCACCTGTCCTGTTTTCATTGGTATTTCCTCCTCATTTCCCGGGCCAGAGCGGACCCCAGAGCTTCGGCCTGCTCTCTCGGCCCGGTGACGGTTTCAAAATACAGTTTATTTTCCTGTGTGACATACATCCCCTTCAGGGTAAGCGCATCAGAACGAAGGGTAGCATAGGCGGCCACGGGAGAAGAGCATCCACCGTCTAAGGTGCGGATAAAGGCCCGCTCCGCCATCAGACAGTCCCGACTGTCCCGGTCAGAGAATCCGGACAGGAAGGAAACATCCTCTCCGGCTCTGGCCTGCACGGCTAAAATGGCCTGTCCGGCAGAGGGAAGCAGCTCCTCGGTAGAAAAATATCGGCTGATGCGGTGCTCCAGCCCCAGACGACACAGCCCGGCAGCGGCCAGAACCAGAGCGCAGTACTGCCCCTGATCCAGCTTGTCCAGCCGTGTCAGCACATTGCCGCGGATGGGCTGGATGTGGGCCTGGGGATAAACAGACCGAAGCTGCAGCTGACGGCGAAGAGAGGAGCAGCCAATGGGCTTGGAAAAATCAAGCTCCGTCTGACCCTTGGGAAGCACCAGAACATCCCGGGGATCGGCCCGTTTTGAGAAGGCCACCAGGGGCAGACGGGGATCCACCTCCATGGGAAGGTCCTTGCTGCTATGTACGGTAATATCCACCCGCCCATCCAGCAAGGCGGCATCCAGTTCCTTGACAAAAAGGCCTTTTCCGCCGATTTTGTCCAGAGTGCGGTCCAGAATTTTGTCGCCGGTGGTTTTCATGGTCACAAGGTCGATCTGATATTCAGGATGTGAAGCACGAATCGCCTCAATGACCATATTGCTCTGAATTACGGCCAGACGGCTTTCCCGGCTTCCGACACGAATGGTTTTCATGGCATATCCTCCAATAGAGTTCGGATCGCTTTGGCGGCCCGGGCAGTTTTTTTATGTGCTTCCCCTTCGGATACAACTCCTGCCACAAGGCCGCTGCCTGCACAGATTGCCGGGAAAAAGAAAGTGCTTTCTTCCCGGCAGTCTGCTACGCTTACAAAAATATGAGCATCTCTGGCTTCCTGCCCCACCTGCTGATTGACGGCCCGATTGTCGGTGGCGGCAACGGCTAAACAGGCACCGGACAGATCGCCTGGGGCATAAGGCCTGCAAAGATAGGTCACACCTTCCGGCACACAGTCACAGTGGGGCGAGATCATGGTGACGGCCGCACCAAAGCGCAGGAGAACCTGCACCCGGCGGAGCGCAATTTTACCGCCGCCCACAACCACGGCTTTTCGCCCGTTTAAATCCACAAAGAGGGGAAAACGATAGGATTCAAGATTCATAGAACGCCTTCTTTCAGAACAGTACCGGGCGGCCTGTTGTATGGGAGCGTATTTTTTGTTCACACCGGCTGAGCGTATCTGCCGTGATGTGCTGGGCAAGGCCGCCAATCAGAAGGTCTACTGTTTTGTCAACGGATAAGGAAATGATGTCCGATTCACTGAGACCGGCTTCCAGGTCTTTTGCGGTGAGAAGCCGTTCATAGATGGCCTGCTTCAGAGTGTCAACGGAGCTGAGGCAGTCTCTGTAGTTGACCCAGCGATAAAACTGCTCCGTATGGGCCTGTAAGATTTCGGTTACTTCAGAGGGGATGGTTCGGTTTTCTCCCCAGTTGCCCAAATCATCCACATTATAGAGAGAAACCCCCTCCATCTGCCCCACTTCCGGCTGGATATCTCTGGGGATTGCCAGATCCACCATAATGCGGGGAGGAGCGGACAGCGAAGCCAGTTGGGCTGCGGTTACGGTGTAGTGGGGGCTTGTGGTTGCGGAGACCAGAAGATCAAGCCCGTCCATATGCTCAAAACGCTCATCATAGGGAACCACACCGCAGCCGGCGGGCACCACGGTTTCTCCATGGCGGTATGAGCGCAGGGTCACTTTGACCTGGCAGCCGGCTTTTTGCAGCAAAGACGCAGAAAGCCGACCCATTTCTCCGTTGCCGATGACAATGGCCCGTTTTCCTTCCAAAGGAGCCAGCTTTCTTTGCAGAAGCTCCACAGCCATACTGGCAGCAGAGGTGGGAAGGGCGGTAAGGTGCACCTGAGTGCGCACTTCCTTTCCGGCAGAGATAGCCGAACGAAACAGAGTTTCCAGAACGGAATCTGCGGTGCCGGCTTCCCGGGCCAGACCGATGGCACCCTTGACCTGAGAGATGATCTGGTCCTCGCCCCAGATCCGGGAGCGAAGCCCCGCTGCCACCTCCATCAGGTGATGGACGGCCTCTTGGGCACAGCGTGTGACAAAGGCCTTTTCATAGGGAGCGTATTCTTCCCCGACGGCCTGACACAGAAGCTGCCCGGGATTCAGCTGGGCCGTACAGGAAAGATACAGCTCCGTGCGGTTACAGGTGGAAATGAGAACACAGCCCAGTACCCCGGGAAAGGAGCGGATCTTGCCAAGAATTTCCCCTGTCTGCATTTTGGTAAAGGACAGCCGTTCCCGCAGGTCGATGGATACCAGACTGTGCTCCAATCCGGACATAACAATATTCATAGCTTATCCTTCCTTTTTTGCCACGACAACCGAGAAATAACTGCCGTTTTCTTTCACATCTGCAAAATGAGGCCAGATGCGTTCGTTTTCCATGCCGCAGTTCTCCACCATGGAGGAATTCTCCAGCTGATTGGACAGGCGAAGCTCCTGCTGCAGGTGAAGGATTCCGCTTCCGGCTTTCATAAAGACTTTATTGGCGTCAATGTCCATGGAATCGGAGAGATTGCAGCTGGCAGGGACAATCAAAAGCCGCTGGCTTCCTTCACAAAGAGACTGGCCAAGCTTGGCGGCCACAGCGCAGAAGGAGGGAACACCGGGAATCAGTTCCGCATGGTAGCCTCTGGCTGCAACCCGTTTGTGTACATAGATGTAGGTGGAATAGATGGTAGGATCTCCCAGGGTGATAAAGCACACCGTTTTTCCTGCGTCCAGCAGCTTACAGATGGTGTCTGCGATTTCGTCATGGCACTGATCCAAACGGACTTTGTCCCGAATCATGGGGGTGGGGCAGTAAAGAAGCTCTTTCCCCTCCACATAGGGACGGACAATTTGTAGAGCAGTTTTGTCCCCGGCACCTTTGTCCGGAACGGCAACAATATCGGCTTCTTTCAGAAGGCGCACTGCCTTCAAGGTGACAAGTTCCGGGTCTCCCGGGCCGACTCCAAGACCATACAATGTTCCTGTATTCATGGTTGATTCTCCTGTAAGATGTGTTTGATTTCTTTTCTGGCCTCACCGATGGTAGACACCAGACCACTGGTCTGCACACCGTCTTCTTTTTTCAGAATTTCCATCAGATGGGCGATGCGTGGCAGACGCAGATGATTGCTGCGCAGCAGTTCCGGATTGGCAAATAGTTCATTTGGAGTACCGGAACAACGCATGATGCCGTCGCTCAGCAAATAGGCATAGTCGCAATAAAGCGGCACAATATCCATATCATGGGTTGCGAGAATAATTGTCATTCCCAGCTGATCCCGGATGGAGAGCAGCAGATGCATAATGGCACTGACACCCTGCGGGTCCAGACCGGCAGTAGGCTCATCCAGGATCATAATTTTGGGTTCCATCACCAGAACGCCGGCAATGGCTACCCGCTTTTTCTGCCCGAAAGACAGTGCATGGGTGGGTTTGTCTTTCAGGTGGGTGATGCCGGTTTTTTCCATGGCCCAGTTCACGCGGCGGCGGACTTCTTCCTGGTCCAGGCCGAGATTCAGGGCACCAAAGGAGATATCCCGGTAGACATCCGCGGAAAACAGCTGATTATCCGGGTCCTGAAAAACAATCCCAACTTCCTTTCGCAGGGACTGAATTCCTTTTTTTGTATATGGGATCTGCTGACCATTTATAAAAACCTGCCCCGATTCCGGGGTGTGGACACCGTTCAGATTTAAGAAAAGAGTAGACTTTCCGGCACCGTTGGAGCCGAGGATTCCCGTGATTTTTCCTGCCTCTGCACCGAAGCTGATACTGTTTAATGCTTTTGTACCGTCTTCGTAGGTATAGACCAGATTTTTGGCCTCGATTGCGTAGGTTGTCATATGAAATGCACCTCCAAAAAGAAACACAGCAGCTGCACCAGGACAACGGCCAATGCGGCCAGGTAACAGGCGGTTCCTTTTTCATATTCTTCCGGCAAGGTCAGAAGAATTCCTGTATAGCCACGAGATTCCAATGCGGAATAGACATGATCCCCTTTGCTCCATGCCCGCAGGAAAACCATGGAAGCAAGGGTCCCCAAAGAGGTGATGCTTCGCCGGAAGCCGGTATAGCCCAGACGGGATTGCTGGGCCGTGCGGATGCTGCTTGCTGTATCGGACAGCACGAAAATGAATCGGTAGATCAGATCCATAAGTTCAATCAGAAGCTGAGGCACATGCAGACGGCGAAGGGCAAAGGTCAGATCGGTCATGGGAGTGTTCAGCGTCAGAAAATATACGGAAGCAATCACCCCCATGGATTTGCAAATAATGCCAAAGCCATGCAAAAGGGAACCGGAGGTGACACCCCACACGGCCCCTCCTACGGGCAGCCCGAAAAGAACAGGGGTACCTGCGGGATGACGATTTACCATAATTGTGACACAGCCGATGATAAGAAATGCCAGAGGAAAACGAAGAAATCGTAAGAAGACCCGAGGGCGCACACCACCCCAAAGGGTGGTGAGTGCGCCCATCATAATCAGAGTACAGATACCGGTCCAGATTCCACCGCAGGACAGGCAGATGATGACTGCCGCAGAGCTGAGTGCCAGCTTGGCAATGGGGTCTAATCGCCGAAGCTTGGACCGGTATGCGTAACGATCGGTTCCCATGTGTGTTACTGCGCCTTTTTGCGGGGGGTCAGATAACCGATGCAGTAGCAGACAACACCGGAACCCAGTGCAGCCTGAAGCGCAAAGAGGAGAGATTCGATTTCGCCGCTGGCAGGCTCCAGAATCGGCTCGAAAATGGGCTTATAATCAGGGTCCAACTCAAAGATAATGTCTTCTGCCTCTCCGTCGGCACCGCCAAATTCCGCGTCCCGACACAGCCACAGAGGGAGAACGGCCAGAATGACCACAAGAACAATCAAAATCGTGTTTTTTACCCAAAGTTTCATGGCATTTCCTCCTTAGATAACAGCCAGTTCATGAAGCTCTGTCTTGCTGTACTTGGTCAAAACATTGAAGATAACCACAGTGAGCAGCCCCTCTGCAATGGCAAGAGGAATCTGAGTTACGGCAAAAACAGAGATGAATTTTCCAAAACCACCATAGACCAGGGTCAGCTGGATGGAAGTGACCACATATGTAAACAGATCACCCAGAGCAGCGGCAAAGAATACGCAGACACTTACGGGAACCTTTGTTTTTTTGAGAAGCTTAAATACTGCCCAGGACACAAGAGGACCTGCGATTGCCATAGAGAATGTGTTGGCACCCAGGGTAGTGATGCCGCCGTGGGCTAGCAGCAGTGCCTGGAATACCAGAACGATCAGACCCAGAACGGAAGTGGCGGTAGGTCCGAAGAGAATGGCGCCCAGACCCACACCGGTGGGGTGAGAACACGAACCGGTAACAGAGGGAATCTTGAGAGCCGACAGGACGAATGCAAAGGCGCCGCACATGGCCAGAAGAATCTTGGCCTTTGGGGTTGTGCTGATGCGTTTTTTAATCGAAAGGAAACCCGTGACGATAAAGGGAAGGCAGACAACTGCCCAGGAGATGCTCCAGCCTACAGGCAGGAGGCCTTCTCCGATGTGCATGGCGTAAGCCCTGGTGGGCAGAATGCACAGCAGAGCCAGAAGCAGATAGGCTTTGATAAGGGATCTTTTCATAATGTTCTCTCCATTCATTTCAGCAGATTTTAGATTTTATAAAACAAACCGCACGGCGCGCGCTTACCATGCAATTTATTTTCGTTTATGCAGAACAAAACCGACACATGAGGAGAGAAACAAAACCTGATATGATAAAACGGCTGCGACAGCCTAAAACTGCCGCAGCCGTTTTCTGCGTACAAAACATTGCCAAGCGCCATCCAAACAGAGCGCTTGCATATGATTACACAAAGCAGGTCTCCTGACTCATAGATCTTCAGCATACACACTGCCTTCTCAGGATATCCATCCCAATGACAGACTTTCGTCGTGTGTGCAGCCTCCCTATTTACAGTGGCGGTACCGTTCTGGGGTCAAACCAGATTCCCTATTAGCCGCTGAAACATATGAAACCATACAGTAACAGCAACACTATATGTAAACGAACTATTCAATTTAATTTGGTTACACTGCAATTATACTCAATGACAGAAAGCTTGTCAATCATTTTCATAAGTATTTTGGGCATTTTGTCCGTATTGCAGAGGCTGGGCATTCAAAGCATGCTGAGCAAACAGAGCCCGTATCTTTGGGTATTCCCCCAGTCCCCGCAGGGTGTAGGATACCTGGTAGCCCTGGGCCTCAAGCTGGCAGACCCAGGAATCTTCCTCCGAACCTGCCATGTCGTTTTTTGCGTGATCTCCGGCCACCACCATAAAAGGATGCAGACGGACACGGCGAATCTGCGGCTGCTTTTTCAGCCGTGCAATGACCTGCGGAAGCTCGGGATATCCCTCCACAGTGCCGACAAAAGCACGCTCCCAGCCCAGATCATGGAGAATATATTCCAAAAGGGCATAGGTGGCATTGGCATGATGGGCTGTTCCGTGGCCCATAAAGATTAGAGCTTCGTCGGACGCAGGAGGAGCGATTTCTGAAGCAATGGCGCGGGCTGTATCCAGATAGTTTTGTACGGAAGTAAGAAGCGGCGTGCCCATGGAGATATTCAGATCCTGGGCAAAGGGTGCAGCCTGACGGCAGAGCTTGTTGAATTCTTCTCCGTTGATCACATGGGTGGGCTGGATCACAACACGGGTGCAGCCTTCTTCCTTCAATCGGGTCAGGGCCTGGGGCACGGTATCAATTTGAAGATGGTTCTCCTTCTGAAGCTTTTTCAGGATCACACCGCTGGTAAAGGCACGGCGGAGTGTGAGTTGGGGAAATGCCTCTGCGATGGTTTGCTCGATGGCAGAAATGTTTTTTTGCAGGGTGTCCAAATGGCTTGTGCCAAAGGAAACGACCAGAACCGCCTGGGTATTTTTCATAAAGTCCTCCTTACGCCGCATACTGCAAGCAGCTACAGATACTGGGAGAGAGCACCGGCGCTTTGAAGAAAATATGGCCTCTTTACAAGAAAAGACCCCCTCACAAGGAGGTGGTCCCGGATGCAAAGCCTGCACATTTCTGCCCCATACTCTCCACCTAAGAGTGATGGATGATCCAGTGTTCTGGTACCTGGCTTACGAATGCTCCGCAGGCAGACAGGAGACTTTGAAAG
>JARIBV010000091.1 GCA_029257335.1 Faecousia sp. | reverse complement strand
CCTTCGGAAGAAGGGACAATGGCAATTTTAATCACGCCATCTTGTTTCCTTTCAAACAGCTCATAGGCCTCTTCGATCCTGTTGAGCGGATAGACATGGGTAATGAGCGGCGTGGTATCCAGCTTTCCTTGTGCTATGAGCTGCAGCACCTGGTCACAGTCGCAGCCGTCCACCCCGCCAAATTTGAATGTCAGATTCTTTCCGTACATATCGGGAAGCGGCAATGTCTGAGGGCCGTTGTAGAGCGCAACTACCGTTACCAGGCCGTTGGGGCGTGCCGATTCCCAGGCCATGCGGAAGGTTTCTTCCGTCCCCGCCACCTCCAGCACAACATCCGCTCCCCCATTGGGACAGTGGCTTGCAAGGGTCTCACGCAGCCGGTCCGGAGCGGTTACAACAACCTGAGGATAGTGCTCCTTTACAAAGGCCCGCCGCCGGGGATCCTGCTCGCAGACAATCACGCAGGCCGGTTCTTTCAGCAGCGTACAAAGAAGGGTGCAGATTCCCGTAGGCCCCGCTCCCAGAATCAGCACATGATCCTCTTTCTGAATTTCCGAAATTCTGGCAGCCCAAAATCCCGTTGCCAGCACATCCCCCACAAACAGAGCCTGCCGGTCACTGACCTGGTCCGGAATTCGATTCAGCCCCTGATCCGCATAAGGAACCCGGACATAGTCCGCCTGCCCCCCATCTATGCGGCATCCCAAGGCCCAGCCCCCATTGGGATCTGTGCAGTTGTTGACAAACCCATGCTGACAGAAAAAGCATTCTCCGCAGAAGGTTTCCACATTGACAGTGACTCGGTCACCGGGCCGGACCTTTGTAACCTCAGAGCCAACCGACTCCACCACCCCTACCATTTCGTGGCCAAGGGTGATCCCGGGCACGGCTCTGGGCACCGATCCTTCCTTGATGTGCAGATCACTGGTGCAGATACTGGACATGGTGACCCGCACCAGTGCGTCCTTGGGGTCTGTCACGCAGGGCACATCCTTTTCCAACAGCCGGAACTTTCCCGGTGCCACATAGGTATATGCAAGCATACAATGCCTCCTAAATCAAAATTCCGTTGCAATGGTCCACCTCGTGCTGGATAATTTGGGCTGTCCAGCCTCGAAATGTACGGATCCTGGTTTGAAACTCCATATTTTGATACCGAACCTTTACAGATTCATATCGTGTCGTCTTTCGCACTCCCGACAGGGATAAACAGCCTTCCTCGGTGTCATATGCCCCTTTGGTCTGAAGAAATTCCGGGTTCAGCATGACCAGCGGGCTTCCCTCATCGTCCACTACGATCACACGGCGCAAAACCCCGATCATATTGGCTGCAAGGCCCACGCATCGGTCCCGGTTGGCAAGCAAGGTGTCCAGAAGGTCCCGGGCCACAGCAATGTCTTCTTTTGTAGCCGCACCGGACTTCTGCATTAAAAACACAGGATCTTTCACAATTTCTCTTACCACTGCATTCCCTCCGTTATCTTAACAGGGCCGGTGCAACACGGCCCCCTCTGCAACCCCATTCCCTGTTCAAAGCCGCAGCAAGCGTTTCATTCCCCTCCCGCTTCCAGTTGGGCAATGGCGCTTCTATACTTCTCCGCTCGTTCCAGATCTCCGGGCGTGACACAAGGAAGGCTGCTGAGATCCAGATTGTGCCGCAGGTCCGCCAGCTTCACCACACGGGCAATGTCGTTGGTCCGTATGCGTTCAATGTAGTCCGTGTACCTCTCCCCTTCTCTTCTTGTAAGAAGATCCAGAGCCTCCAAAACAGGCTCTGGATATCCTTCCCGCCGCAAATCCTCCGGACAAAGGCCGGTATCCTCCGGCACATCGTGCAGCAGCGCCGTTATGATGGTGTATTCATCCGGCATTTGCTCTGCAAGATGAATGGGATGAAACACATAGGCAACCCCCGCCTTGTCCGTCTGATCTCTATGGGCACGGTAACACAGATTCATTGCTTTGCGGATCTGTTCCGTATATTGCATTATAAAACGGCAATGGCCTCGATCTCACACAGAACATTCTTAGGCAGCTGCTTTACCGCCACACAGCTCCGTGCAGGCTTTCCTACAAAGTACTTGGCGTAGACTTCATTGAAGGCGGCGAAATCGCCCATATCAGCCAGGAAACAGGTAGTCTTGATCACCTTGCTCAAATCGGTTCCGGCCGCTTCCAAAATGGCGCTGACATTGCGGCAGCTCATCTCCGCCTGGGCGGCGATTCCCTGAGGCACCTGGCCGTCAGCCGGGTCAACGGGGATCTGTCCGGAGGTATACACGAAGTTTCCCACTACATAGCCCTGAGAGTAGGGGCCGATTGCGCCGGGGGCGCGGTCTGTTTCAATTCTAGTCATGATTGCACGTTCCTTTCTTGTATGAAATTCTTCATCATTATACCACATCTTTCCGGCAGATGCAAAGCCTTTCCGTCTGCATCCTGGAAGCAGTCATATATAGCGTGCGCCTTTGCAAATTACAGCTGTGTTGTCCGATACTGAATGGCCTCTGCCAAGTGCTGTGGCCGGATCTCCCGGGTGCCGTCCAGGTCCGCAATGGTACGGGCTACACGAAGGATTCTGTCATAGCTGCGGGCCGTCAGTCCCATGGTGCGAAACGCCGATTCCATGAGCTTCACACAGTCCGGGGTCAAAGTGCAGATGCTTTGGGTTTGGGCAGGTGTCATTCTGGCATTACAATAGGTGTTTCCTTCCCCAAAGCGTTCCAGTTGCCTGGCCCGTGCCGCATTGACCCGCTGACGGATCTCCGCCGAGGTTTCAGCCGGTGACCGATCCTGCAAATCCTCAAATTTCACCGACGGCACATCCACCACAATATCCACCCGGTCAAGCAAGGGACCGGAAATTCTGCTTTGATAGTGCTCCACGGATGCCTGGGAACAGGTGCACCTGCCGGAAGGGTCTCCGTACCACCCGCATTTACAGGGGTTCATGGCACACACCAGCATAAACTCTGCGGGATAGGTCACAGTTCCGCTGACTCTGGAAATGGTGACCGCCCCCTCTTCCATAGGCTGGCGCATGATGTCCAGAGTGTCCTTCTTGAATTCCGGCAGCTCATCCAGAAACAGAACCCCCTTATGGGCCATGGATATTTCACCCGGCCTGGGGTTGCTGCCGCCGCCGGAAAGTCCCGCCATGGAAATGGTGTGGTGCGGGGAACGAAAAGGCCGTTCCTGAATGAGAGGCCGTTCTTTCGTCAATAGGCCCAGCACCGAGTAGATCTTCGACACCTCCAGGGACTCTTCCCATGTCATATCTGGTAAGATAGAAGGCAGGCGCTTGCTGAGCATACTTTTTCCCGAACCGGGAGGCCCCATCAGCAGGATATTATGGCCACCGGCTGCCGCAATCTCCATGGCTCTTTTTACATTTTCCTGGCCTTTTACATCAGAGAAGTCCAGATGGGTCGTATTTTCCTGGCTTGGACTCCAAAGCGGTTCCGGTGCAATGCTCGCCCCTCCGCCCAGATGCTCTGCCAGCTGCGTCAGGGAGTCCACCGGGATCACCACCGGTCCGCGGGCCAGCGTTGCCTCCGCCGCATTTGCAGAAGGGACAAACAAGGTAGTGATCCCGGCCTCTTTTGCTGCAAGCGCCATGGGCAAAACGCCGGAAACCGGACGAACTTTTCCTTCCAGGCTCAATTCTCCCAGGAAGGCCGTATCTTCCCCGGGTTTTTTGATCAGCCCCGCAGCCGCAAGGATGCCCAAAAGGATCGGCAAATCGTATAAAGTTCCAGATTTTTTAATGCTGGCAGGGGCCAGATTCACCGTGATTCGGCTGACAGGGAATCGAAATCCACTGCTTTTTGCGGCAGCCCGCACCCGTTCCCGGGCCTCTTTTACTGCGGCGTCCGGCAGTCCCACAATCTCGAACCCGGGCAGTCCGTTGGAAATAAAACATTCCGCCATCACCTGGCAGCCGAAAATTCCATGCAGACCCAGTGTTTTTATACTACATACCATGCTACCACCTCTTAACCATTTTATGACATCATATCGCATATTTAGAAAAAATTCAAATGGTTATTCGCATATATTCGTAATTTCTTACAATATATTTATTTAAAAAAACAGAAAGTCTACATTTTGACGATTTACAAACCATGGATTTAGTGGTATGATATCTACGACTCGATTTGAATACTTTAGGAGGTATTTCACATTGGCCAGAAAATTTAAAACAATGGACGGTAACACCGCTGCCGCCCATGTCAGCTACGCATTTACCGAAGTAGCTGGTATCTACCCCATCACTCCCTCCAGCCCCATGGCTGACAGCGTGGACCAGTGGGCTGCTGCCGGTCGTAAGAACATCTTTGGCGATACCGTCAAGGTTGTGGAGATGCAGTCTGAGGCCGGCGCTGCCGGTACTGTCCACGGCTCTTTGGCCGCTGGCGCTCTGACCACCACCTACACTGCTTCTCAGGGCTTGCTGCTGATGATCCCCAACATGTACAAGATCGCCGGTGAGCTGCTGCCCAGCGTGTTCCATGTGTCTGCCCGTACTGTTTCCACCCAGGCACTGAACATCTTCGGCGATCACTCCGACGTCTATGCCTGCCGTCAGACTGGCTTCGCTATGCTCTGCGAGACCAATCCTCAGGAAGTCATGGACCTGAGCGCCGTTGCCCACCTGGCTTCCATCGAGGGCCGTGTTCCCTTCCTGAACTTCTTCGATGGTTTCCGGACCTCCCACGAGATCCAGAAGATCGCCATCTGGGATTACGAGGACCTGAAGGAAATGTGCAACATGGATGCCGTTGCTGAATTCCGTAAGCACAGCCTGAACCCCAATCGTCCCGCTATGCGTGGTTCCCACGAAAACGGCGACATCTTCTTCCAGCATCGTGAGGCCTGCAACAAGTACTACAATGCTCTGCCCGCAGTGGTCGAGAAGTACATGGACAAGGTCAACGAGAAGCTGGGCACTGATTACAAGCTGTTCAACTACTACGGCGCTCCCGACGCTGAGCGCGTGATCGTAGCCATGGGCTCCATCTGCGACGTTGCAGAGGAAGTCATCGACTACATGAATGCCAACGGCGAGAAGGTCGGTCTGGTTAAGGTTCGCCTGTTCCGTCCCTTCGTCGCTTCCAAGCTCCTGGAGGCCATTCCCGCTACCGCCAAGTCCATTGCCGTTCTGGACCGCACCAAGGAGCCCGGCTCCCAGGGCGAGCCTCTGTACATGGATGTCGTTATGGCTCTGGCAAACGCCGGCAAGAACGACGTGAAGGTAATCGGCGGCCGTTACGGTCTGGGTTCCAAGGACACCCCCCCTGCCTCCGTCTTCGCCGTGTACGAAGAGCTGGCTAAGGCCGAGCCCAAGCGTGAGTTCACCATGGGCATCGTAGACGATGTGACCAACCTGTCCCTGACCGAGAAGGCCGCTCCCAACACCGCTGCTGAGGGCACCATCGAGTGCAAGTTCTGGGGTCTGGGCGGTGACGGTACCGTCGGCGCTAACAAGAACTCCATCAAGATCATCGGTGACCATACTGACAAGTTCGTTCAGGCTTACTTCCAGTATGACTCCAAGAAGACCGGCGGTGTCACCATCAGCCACCTGCGCTTCGGTGACAAGGCCATCAAGAGCCCCTACTACATCAACAAGGCTAACTTTGTTGCCTGCCATAACCCCTCCTACATCATGAAGGGTTACAAGATGGTTCAGGATGTGAAGCCCGGCGGCGTGTTCCTCATCAACTGCCAGTGGACTCCCGAGGAGCTGGAGCATCACCTGAATGCTGAGACCAAGCGTTACATCGCCAAGAACAACATTCAGCTGTACACCATCAACGCCATTGACCTGGCCATCAAGGTGGGCATGGGCAAGCGTACCAACACCATTTTGCAGTCCGCATTCTTCTCCCTGGCGAAGGTCATGCCCGAGGCAGACGCCATCCGTTACATGAAGGAAGCTGCCGAGCGCTCCTACGCAAAGAAGGGCATGGATGTTGTTGAGAAGAACTGGAACGCAATCGACGCCGGTGCTACCGCATATGTGAAGATCGATGTTCCCGCTTCCTGGGCTGAGGCTGTTGATGCCCCCGCTGACAACAACCTGACCGGCAATGCCGATACCATTGAGCTGGTCAAGAACATCCTGACCCCCGTCAACAAAATGGACGGCGACAGCCTGCCTGTTTCCGCCTTTGAAAAGTATGTTGACGGTCAGTTCGCTCTGGGTGCTTCCGCATACGAGAAGCGCGGCGTTGCCGTTACCGTTCCCCAGTGGGAGGAGACCAAGTGCATCCAGTGTAACAACTGTGCCTATGTCTGTCCTCACGCTACCATCCGTCCCTTCGCTCTGACCGAGGCCGAGGCCGCCAAGGCTCCCAAGGGCTCCAAGATCGTGCCTGTAAAGGCCGGCAAGGGCAAGGGTGTTTACTCCTACACCATGGCTGTTTCCCCTCTGGACTGCATGGGCTGCGGCGTTTGTGCCGGTGTCTGCCCCACCAGCGCCATCACCATGGTTCCTCAGGAGAGCCAGCTGGAGCAGCAGGAAGTCTTCAACTACATGGTTTCCGAAGTCTCCGAGAAGGCCGAGATCCAGGACAACACCGTCAAAGGCAGCCAGTTCAAGCAGCCCCTGCTGGAGTTCTCCGGCTCCTGCGCAGGCTGTGCCGAGACCAGCTATGCTCGTCTCGTAACTCAGCTCTTCGGCGATCGTATGTACATTTCCAACGCTACCGGTTGTTCCTCCATCTGGGGCGGCCCCGCTGCTACCGCTCCCTACACCGTCAACAAGAACGGTCAGGGTCCTGCATGGTCCAACTCCCTGTTTGAGGACAACGCTGAGCACGGCTACGGTATGTATGTGGCTCAGGAGACAATCCGTGAGAGCCTGGCATCCAAGATCAAGGCTCTGGCAGAGAGAACCACCAGCGAAGAGCGCAAGGCTGCTTGCGAGAACTACCTGAACACCATGGCTGACGGCGAAGCCAACAAGGCTGCTACCGCCGCTCTGGTTGCCAACCTGGAAGCCAATGTCTGCTGCGACGATGTGGCCGAGATCCTGGAGAAGAAGGATTACCTGGCTAAGAAGTCCGTCTGGATCTTTGGTGGTGACGGTTGGGCTTACGATATCGGCTTCGGCGGTGTGGACCATGTTCTTGCTCAGAATAAGGATGTCAACATCTTCGTATTCGATACCGAGGTTTACTCCAACACCGGCGGACAGGCTTCCAAG